>DATEHU010000034.1 GCA_035279405.1 Gammaproteobacteria bacterium | reverse complement strand
CTACCTGATCCAGGCGCTCACCGAGTACCGCGACGGCCAGCGCCAGAACATCATCATGGCGCCGCAGGCCAAAACCCTGAACAATGCGCAGATACGCGCGCTCGCGGCTTATATCTCACGCCTGCCCACACCCTTGCACACGCTGCCGCGTCCCGATTTCGGCCATTGACCCCGGGACCGCGCGCGGCGCGGTTCAGTGCGAGTACAAAGCCAACGTCACCGCACCGGTGGTGACCTGCAGGTTGATGCTGCTGGCGCCGTTCAGTTTGTAATTAAGATTCTGTCCTGCGCCGGTCTTGCGCACATCGCCGGCACTCACGCCTTCCACCGTCATGCTGGTCTCGCCAACACCGGCTCCAAGCGCGATAGCGGAATAATTCAGGCTGCGGGCCGTTGCCTGGATTTTGCCGACATTGGCGCTGACTTTTAGCGGGCCGGCGGGAACGTCCAGTTGTACTTTACCGACGTTCATGTTGACGTCCACCCCGCCTGCGATTCCGCTGATATTCAAATCTCCGACATTCACATGCCCGGTGATCGCGGCAGCCGCCGGCAGCGCCACGCTCCAGTGCTCGCTGATATCGCTGCTATCGGTATGGGCCGGATACTGCACCCCTAACGTCAACACACCATTGTCGAGCGAGTGCGTGATGGCCGCATGCTGCAGGGCCGTAACACTCGCACCGTTGGTGAACATGCCGAAGAAACTGCTCGAGGGTTTGAGGCTGAGCGCCACATGCACCTGGCCATCGGTACTGGGCGTGATGCTGACCCGGCCGACGTTCACGTCCAGGTTCAGCCGCGCCACGCCTGCCGCGGACAATACCTGAGCGGGGAGGCTGATCTCCTGTTCCTGTACCGAACAGGCCGCCAATAGCAACAAGGGCAAAAACACAAGTAGACGGCGCATGCGGGTTCTCCGGTAAAGGCACAACGGGGGACAATCATCACCTGCCCGGGTGAGCGCCGCAAGCGCTTTACAAGTACGTGGCCAGCCGACATTCTGAGACGCCTCAAAACCCAGACCGTATATATGAGCGACGCGCCGCTGATTCGTAACGTTTCCGACACCGCCTTGTGGGTGGCGATGTACCGTGCACTGGAGAGCGAGCGTCCGGATGCCCTGTTCCACGACCCTTTTGCGCGCGAGCTTGCAGGCGAGCGCGGCCGCGAGATTCTTGAACGCCTGCCCAAGGCCAAACGCATCGCCTGGCCCATGGTGGTGCGCACGCAGATTCTGGACGAGCTCATCCAGGACAGTGTCGAGCAGGACGGTTTCGACACGGTGTTGAATCTCGCCTGCGGCCTGGACACCCGGCCGCACCGGCTGGCGTTGCCGGCGCGCCTGCGCTGGGTGGAAGCGGACTTGCCGGAAATTATCGAATACAAATCGGCGCAGCTCAAAGACGCACGTGCCTTCTGCCGGCTGGAACGCCACTCCGTGGACCTGACTGATCCGGACCAGCGCCGCGCGTTGTTCGCACGCGTGGGCGCCGCCGCCAACCGTGTGCTGATCGTCACCGAAGGACTGTTGGCGTATCTCAGCGAAGCGCAGGTCAAGACCCTGGCCGCGGATCTGCGCCAGCCTACTTCGTTTCAGCGCTGGCTCACTGACCTCATGTCGCCACGCGCGCTGAAAATGGCGCAGCACCACTTCGCCAGACAGGCGGCGAGCGCCCCGCTGCCGTTTCAGTTCGGACCCAAAAAGCATGTCGAGTTCTTCCGGCCGCTCGGCTGGACGCCGCTCAAGTTTCACTCGTTCTGGGATGAAGGCCGGCGCCTCAAGCGCAGCGTGCGCGGCGCCTGGTTCGCGGCTGTGCTGATGACTCTGATCCCCGGTGCACGCGCTCAAGCACGCAAGATGGGTGGGCTCGTAGCGCTCGAGCGGCAATGAACGTTCAGCAGGTTGTTGAATAACAGCCTGCTGAAGCGCCACAGGGATGTGCCGCAGTGAAAATCAAACACATAGGTGTTTGATTTTCGGAACGAGCCGCGGGCGTGTACCGCGGCGAAGCGAGTTGAAAAAGGCCATGCATGGCGTTTTCAACAAACTGTCAGTGCCGCGGTCGTGCCTCGATGCCGTCCAGATAATCGGCGCCGAGTTCCTGCATCTGATCCAGAATCCACGCCTGGCGCCGCTGCAGATAGGCGGACGGGTCGGTGACGCTGGAGCGATCCGGCGCGGGCAGCGCCGCGGCCAGGAGTGCCGCCTGCGGCGGTGTCAGTTGTGCCGGTGAACTGCCAAACAGGTGCTGCGCGGCCGCACCCACGCCGAATACGTTGCTGTCGAACTGCGCGGTATTGAGATACATCTCCAGAACACGCTGCTTCGGCCACAGCACATCAATGAGCACGGTGAAATAAGCCTCGAGCCCCTTGCGGAAATAATCGCGGCCGGACCACAGATACAGGTTCTTCGCAGTCTGCTGGGTAATGGTGCTGGCGCCGCGGATGCGCCGGCTTACGCGGTTGTGGTGCAACGCCTTTTCGATGGCCTCGAGATCGAAGCCGTGGTTCCAGGGAAAGGTCTGGTCCTCGGAGGCGACCACCGCCAGAGGCATGGCCGGCGCCATGGCCGCGTAGTTCACCCAGTGGTAGTCAATACGCGCCCGCGGCTGACCGTGAGTCTGAAGGTACAGCAAGCGCTGCTGCATGAATGCGGTGGTGGCCGGATTGAGCGCGCCACGGAACGCAACGCCTACCGTGGTTGCGAGCAGCGACAGCCAGACAATCGTCAACAGACGCCAACCCAGGCGCCTCCACCAGCGCGGCGCGGTCCGCGGCGAATCAGCCGTGTTCATGTATTCCGCGCCGCGTCGCCAGGTACACGGCAAAGCTCGGCAACCAATGGCTGCCCGCATAGTGTTCCTCGGAAACCGCCGCAAGGCCGGCGCTCGCGTGCGCATGCGCCGCCGCCCGCAGCGCTGCACGGCGCGGGTCGTCTGCGGACAGCGCCGATCGCACGCCATCCAGCATCCAGGCGCGGCTCAGCGCCAGGCCATCGAGATGTGCGAGCTTGCCGTCCGCACGATCGCGCGACGTCACCGGCTGCAGCCACGATGATTCTCCGCGCACGGGAATTTGCGGCATGAATTTGTCCAGCCAGCCTGCGAACTCGGTCTGCGGCAGTACGCGTCGCATCAGATCGGCCTCCGCCAATGCGGGCGACAGGAAATCGTGACCCGACGGTTCGTACGCCAGCGGCACGTTGCTGTCGGCCGAATAAAAATCACGACTCCGGGTCTTTACCAGCGTGGCGAGTGCCGCATGCTGCGTGCTGCGCGCATAGTCGGATAGCAAGCCGAGCGCGAACGCGGTATTGGCGTGCTCACCGCTGCGAATGGCGTGACTGAGTTTCGGCAGCCACTCCGAGAAACGCGCAACGGCCAGTTCCTCCAGCGGCCGCAATGCCGCGCGCCAGTGCCGCGCCTGCGCGGTGTTCCACTCGTGCAATTCGCCCGCGAGTTGCAGCAGCCACGCCAGACCATAGGGCCGCTCAAATCCCGCACGCAGCGGTGCGCCGAGATAGCGGCATTCCGCGGCAACGCTGGCGCCGTCGAGATGCGCATCCAGCAGCACACACGTGGGCTCGCGGAACTCGCCCTGCGGCATCAGCCGCAGCAGGCGCACCAGCAACCAGTGATTGTGCACGGCCGAGTGCCAATCGTAACTGCCGTAGAACGCCGGATGCAGAGCGCGCGGCGCACGCACGTCGGCATCATCGTTCAACAGGTGCTGGAGGTGATTGGGATATTCGCGCGCGGCGCTTGCCAGCGCGATACGCGCGAAGCGTTCCGCGCTGGGTACATCAAGGGCGGTGGGCACTGGTGTCACAAATCCACCTGCTCTACATCGGCAAGCGCGATGTTGGCGCCCAGAAAACGGCTGCCCACGCGCGCAAAGCGCGCTGCGTCATCCGTAGCCAGGAAGCTGTGTGCGCCGCGCGAACCCGGGGCGTGCACCAGTTGCTGATGTGCCAGCGTATCCGCAATCGCCTGCGCCACGGTCTCACCGGAATCCACCAACGCCACGTCCGCACCCGCAACCTGCAGGATGGTTTCCCGGAGCAGCGGGAAATGCGTGCAGCCCAGCACCAGACAATCCAGGTCGTCGCGTGTCTTCTCAACGAGCAGCGGCTGCAGATATTCGCGCGCCACCGCTTCCACCAGTGGTCCCCGGGTCCAGCCTTCCTCAACGAGCGCCACGAACAGCGAACAGGCCTGCGAATACACGCATGCATCGGCGCGGCGCGCGCGGATTGCGCGCTCATACGCGCCGCCGCGCACCGTGCTTTCGGTGGCAAGCACCGCGATGTGACCGCTGCGCGAAGCGCGCACCGCGGCTTCGGCGCCCGCTTCAACCACACCGATGACCGGCAGCGGCGCAAATTCCGCCGCGAGTGCCGGCATCGCGACCGCCGAGGCGGTGTTGCAGGCCACCACCAGCATCTTTATGCCGCGCTCCACCAGATGGGCGGTCGCCTGCAGCGCGTAGCGCGTCACCGATGCGGCGCTCTTGGTGCCGTAAGGCAGACGTGCGGTGTCGCCGAGATACAAGAGCGGCTCGGCCGGCAGGCTCGCAGCGATTGCACGCAACACCGTCAGGCCGCCGACACCGGAGTCGAAGATGCCGATGGGCAACTGCGCGCGCTCGCGTGCCGGGGACAGTGTGCGGTTCATGCGGAAGGATTCTGGGGCTGACAAAGTCATCATCCCACAGCGGTGCTGCGGACCCAAATACCGGCACTGGACCTGGCACCACGGAACCGGTTTGGCATCTGATTTGCTTGGCTATCAATGGGGAGACGCGGGACAGGCGCGCGCCGGCCGAACCTCCGCGGCCGGCAGCGCCCTGTATTGACGGGCTGCAGGATGCAACCCGTTTCCCGATACTTGATGCGTGGATAGGCATCTGCGCGGCTCCACAGGACGTGGAGGCGGACTTGCCATGCGGCGGGACGCTGCGATGGCAAGTCCTTTTTTTTGCCCGGCGTCGGCATTTGGCTGACAAGACTTGTCAGTATTTGCCAAGCCCGTCAGCCACTGCCCCAGCCGGTCAGCCAAACACAGTGCGTCGAGAAGCCGCCCGCTCCGGCTGCAAGCGCCTGTTGTCATTGCATTGCGGCGCGCCGCGCACTCAAAGCAGCACGGCCCTCGGTCTGCTGCAATTGCCGATCTACCGGCAATTCACTGGCGCGTGCGTCAGCACGAATAACGCATGACGTTCGAGCCCTGCCGCATTGCGAATCGCTATAATGCCGTTGCAGCGATGGCGCACGCTGCGCAGATTCCAAACCTTAGAAAAGGAAAGCACATGGGCAAGGGCGACAAGAAATCCGCACGCGGCAAAATCTGGCGCGGCAGTTACGGCAACACGCGGCCGCACCATGTCGCGCGCGCAAAATCCGCCTCCGCGGGCGGGCGCGATATCAGGAAAAGCCGGAAAAAATAACTCAAACCTGCGCGAGTCGGCCCTGGCCGCCGAGCCCGGTTGCACGACTCTACATCACTACGTGGCGCGCCACTCCGGTCAGTAGCGGCAGCGCGAGGTGCTGGAGTCGCGGGCTCAGCTCCAGCGGCTTGATCAGCATCTTGACGCTCATCTCGTGCGGGAAATACCGGCCAGCGGTCCGCCGGCAGCGCCGCAGCAGATCCCGGTACACACGTTTGTTGAATGGTTGGTCCGGGTGGCTAGCGCGGTACACGTGCTTCATCGCAATCAGGCCGTCCTCACCGTCTATCATTCTCAGGCGATGCCAGAGCGCACGCAGCGTGCGCCCACGACCGGCGCCTTCGCGTGCGCGGTAGATGCGGAAATAATGATAGAAGTGCTTGTAATGACGCACCTCGTCTTCGCGGATATGGTCGGTCAGCGCACTCAGCACCGGATCGCGACTCAAGCGGCTCAAGGCGGTGTAATACGTGGCGGTGCCCATTTCCACCACGCAACGCGCCGCCATCTCCATGCTCCGGGTGGGCTCGAGCAGATCCACCTTGCAGCAGCATGAATATTCCTCGAAAAAATCACGGTAAGCACTTTCCCAGTCAAACTCCGGCCACACAGTCTGCACATAGCGCTTGAGTGCCTGCCCGTGCTGCAGCTCCTCGTGCTCCCAGTGGTTTTGCAACCAGCCGGTCACCTCGGGATCGTCGGCGAAATACTCGATGAGGTTGCGGGTATACAGATCGGTGGTGATTTCGATGAACGAGGCGCTGGTCACCAGGTAGAACAGTTCTTCGTGCCGGGCGACCGCCTCGTGCCGCACCGCGTGCCAGGGAATGTCCCCCAGCGTCCAGCGTTGCTGGGATGCGTAAGCTGCGCTCGCGGCCGGCATGTGCGCCCTCGTGACCTTGGGGGGATTGACCGCATTCTACGCCAATTGCGCCCGGGTTCCGGGCCGGCGAGTTCGCGCGCGGTGACACACGCCCGAGTCCGCGCTGGAGTAAGATGCTGAAATTTTGAGGGAGAGTCTCCGTGCTTCCCATCCGCCGTCTCGCCGCTGGTGCGCTGGTCGCTGCGTTGTCGTTGCTGGCCGGTTGCCAAACCAATCCCTACTTGCCGCCAGCGGATGTGGCTGCACCGCCGAGCACGGCCACGGTGCTGCCCGACGGACTCGCTTATGCGGTGTTGAGTTCCGGCACCGGCAGCACACACCCTACGCTGGATTCGGTGATTACCGTGAATTACATCGGCTGGACCACGGACGGCCGCAAGTTCGACAGCACCATCAACGTCGACGGCAGCCGCTCGCCGGCGACTTTCCCGCTCAACAAGCTGATCCAGGGCTGGCAGGAGGTGCTGCCGCTGATGGTGGCGGGCGAGCGCGTGCGCGTGTGGATCCCGGGCAAGTTGGCGTATGACAACCGCAATCGCCCCGGCGCCCCCAAGGGCATGCTGGTGTTCGATATCGAGCTGCTGAGCTTCAAGTAGATATTCCCGAATTTTCCGGAGCTGCCCGCATGCGCAAGCTGAGCCTGCTGCTTTTTGCCTTGTGTTTCGCAGCCGTGCGTGCCGCAGCGCAACCCGCGCCCGCGCCGCTTGCCGACCTGGACGCCTACGTGCAGAAAGTCATGCAGGACTGGCAGGTGCCGGGTCTGGCCCTTGCCGTGGTCAAGGACGGCAAGGTGGTGCTGGCGCGCGGTTACGGGGTGCGCGAACTGGGCCAGCCCGGGAAAGTGGACGCCAACACGCTGTTCACGATCGCTTCCAACAGCAAGGCGTTCACGTCCGCGGCCCTGGGCACGCTGGTGGCCACGGACAAGCTGCACTGGGACGATCCGGTCACGCAATATTTGCCGCGCTTTGAACTCAATGACCCCTGGGTCACGCGCCAGATCACGGTGCGTGACCTGCTCACGCATCGCAGCGGATATTGCGACCCGATCTTCATGTGGTTCACTACCGGGTTCAATCGCGACCAGATCATCCAGCATCTGCGCTACGCCAAGCCGGCCTACGGCTTCCGCGCACGCTTTTGCTACAACAACGCGATGTACTTGGTGGCGAGCCAGGTCATCCCGGCCATCACTGGCCAAAGTTGGGAAGACTACGTACGTGCGCACCTGTTCACGCCTCTGGGCATGAACCACACCGACACCTCGATCGAAGCCATGAATGCCGATGTGGATGCTGCGGCGCCGCACGCGCTGGTAGACGGCAAGGTTTCCGTGATCCGCCGCTATGACACGGATGCCATGGCGCCCATCGGCGGCATCAATTCCAGCGTCAACGACATAAGCCATTGGCTGCTCATGTTGCTGAACAACGGGAGCTACGACGGCAAAAGCGTGCTCAGCCCGGATGTCATCGCGCAGATGGAGACGTCGCAAATGCTGATCCCGGTAACCAGCGGCATCGGTTCCTGGCTGCACGTCATGAGCCCCGCGAGCCAGTTCCTGAACTACGGTCTGGGGTTCGTGGTGGAGGACTATGACGGCCGCAAGCTGGTGATGCACGACGGCGACATCGACGGCATGGCGTCGGCGCTCGGCATGCTGCCCAGCGAGCATCTGGGCGTGGTGGTGCTTACCAACATGGATCATGACGACGCGCGTAACGCCCTGCTCTACCACATCTTCGATGCCTATCTGGGCCTGCCCTCACGCGACGTGGAGGGTGCGCTGCTCAAGGCGGCGCATGCGCAGGATGCCAAGGACCACGCCGAACAAGCCAAGCTCGCGGCTGCGCACGTGCCCGGCCCCGCGCCCTTGCCCTTGGAGGCTTACGTGGGAACCTACAGCAGTGATCTGGATGGCACTGTAAAGATCACGCTGGTGGATGGCCGCCTGAATCTACAGGTCGGGAACCCGAACCTGGACGGCTACCTGGTGCATTGGAATCACAACACCTTCCGCGTGAACATGCCCTACCGTTTCTACAACGAAGCCTTCGATCAGTACGTGACCTTTGATCTCGACGCGCGCGGCCAACCCATGGCGCTGCGTTTCTACGATCTGCCGGCGCGCTTCGAGCGCAACGTGCCCGCCACCGCACAGTGATGCGTCAATGCCGCCCGCCGCGGGAGGCGGTGGTCACGTTCTCTATCTGAGCGTCCACCAGCGTGACTTTCTGCACCAGGTACTGGGCGCCGAAATCGTAACTCCAGATTTCCGTGCGCGGCGCGTGCACACCGCGATTGCGCGTGCCGCCCGCCGCATGCGCGACGAGTAGCCGTTTGTTTTTTGGCTGGCCGCAGCGCGTCACAAGCTCGTATACACTCATGCCCGGACGCAGGTCCGCCGGCGTACAGCGTCTGGCCGCGGTCTTGAAACCATAACCACCGGTGTCAATGGCGCTCAACTTGCCGGCGCGGAAGAGCAGCACCCGCAACAGTCCGCCGGACCCCGGGTTGTAATACCAGCGTACGTCGCCGGCGCGTGCACCCGCACGCTTGGTGTCCGGGTAAACGAAATCCGGCTGGCCGCACTTGCGTAGCACGACCGGGGCGGTATCGCCCGGCGCGACAATTCCATGCCGGCACTGCCACGCCACGGCGGGTGAGGCGTAGATCGCCAGCAACACGCTGCCCACCCAAACAATCCGTTTTATGTTCATACCGAGTCCCTCCGGTTGATGTCCGCCGATGTTGTCGGCATGCAGTAAAATACGCCCATCCCCGATGCCACGTCATCAAGAGGCCACCGTGAAACTTACATGCACGCTGCTGATTACCTGCATGTTGCTGACCGTTGCAGGCTGCACCTGGGTCTCCCAGAACCCGCAGGTAAAACAGGAAGGCATTATGGTCCTGCCGCAGGATCGCGTGGCGCATTGCCGCCTGTTGAGCAAGACGCAGGTTTCCATTGCCGATTCGATTGGCCCGGTGAAACGCGTGCCATCCGACGTGGAACGGGACTTGCAGAACCTCGCCATGAATCAGGCGGTCATCCAGGCCGGCGATACGGTCTCGGCACTGGACGCCATGAACAACGGCAACCAGACATTCGGGATATACAAATGTCTCGGCGCTCCAGCCAACCCGGCCACCGCGCCCGCCAGTCCGCCGCCCGCCGCGAGCTCTTCCGTCCGCACCACGCCGTATGTGGCACCGGGCGCGGGTTCCAGCTCTCCTGCCGCCACGGCCTATAGTCGCTGACTGCAACGCAGAGTTCTTCTTCCGCCGATATTTAGCTCACACTCGACGCACAAGCAGGCTCAAGCCGACAGCGCCTAGTCGTAGAGTGTTGCGGAAAGTCCGGCTGATCCAATTCAATCGCCCGCGAGCGCCTGCTTGAGCGGGTCCAGGTATTTCTCATAGTGCCGCCAGCGTCCCACGGAGCTGGCATAAATCGGCCGGCGCACCTGCGCGAGACTTGCGGTGCGCACCGTACGCCGGTGTTCGTGAAAACGCAGGCAGGCATCGTTCCAATCCAGGCCGCAGAATGCCACCAGCCGCCGCGCCTCGCGTTCCAGGTCATTGACTACCTCCTCGTAGCGCACTTCCAGCATCCGCCCCGGCGGCAGCACCCGCTGCCAATGACGCATCAATTCCTGGTATAGCCGGTAAAAACGCCCCAACTCGCGCAGCTCATAGCTGAAATCGTGTCCAGTGGTGAAATGTTTGGTGAAACAGGAAACACAGGTGTCCAGCGGTTCACGTACGCAGTGAATGATGTGCGCGCGGGGAAATGCCAGGTGCATCAGACCAACCAAAGCCATGTTGCCCGGCAACTTGTCAGTGACGCGCCGCGCATCCGGCGCCAATTCCTTCAGCGCCGCGTTGTAGCGGTCGCCGATGCGCGTGAGGGCTGCGCTTTCCAGTTGTGCAAGCCGCCGGGGCATTTCTGCCTCGTTGGTCAAGGGCTCCATCTCCAGACTGGCGCAGCGTTGCAACAGGCGCATTTCGCCGGCGCCATGCACCTGCGGATGACTCGCCAGAATCTGCTCCACCAGCGTGGTGCCGGAGCGCGACATGCCGACGATGAAGATCGGCGATGAGTCTGCGGTTCCCACGCCGCTGCGCGCGGCCATGAAACCGGCATCGAAGTAACGCATGCAGTCGCGATAAAACTCCGCCTGGCGCGCCTCGTCGTAATTCGAGCGCGCGCGATGCAGGCGGTTACCGCTCAGGAAGTGTTCAAAGGCAAGGTCATAGTCGCGGTCGTCTTCACGGATCTTGCCGAGCGCAAAATGCAGAAGTACCTGTTCGTCCACCGGTCGCTCCGTCAGTTTTTGCTCCATGGACATGAGCGGTGGCCACAGCGGATCCGTGGGTAGAAACCGGACCAGGCTGGTGAGGTTGTAAATAGCGCCCACATGATCCGGCTTGAGCCGCAAGGCTTCGCGGTACTCGGCTTCCGCAGGCTGTAAATCTCCCATATCACCGAGTGTAATACCCAGGCTGTTGTGGGCCTCGACTGAATCCGCCTGCAAAGCCAGGGCGGCTACAAAACAGCCGCGCGCTTCGACGTGCGCATCCACGCCGTGGAAAGCCAGACCCACACGCTGCAATTGCTGACTGTCATGCTCAGCAAGCGCGCGTGCCTGCCGATAACAGTCCAGCGCCTGCTTGTATTGCGCGCGCACGGCCAACACTGCTCCGCGACCCAGCCACGCATCGAGATTGCGCGGCGCCAGTTGCAACGCGCGGTCATAAAGCATCAAGGCTTCGGCCGACCTTCCCTGTGCTTCGCAGGTTTTTGCCAACCCGATTACGGCTTCGACATAGTCCGGCTTGAGGTTCAGCGCCTCCCGGTAACGGCGTTCGGCTTCGGCATGCCGGCCGAGCGCTTGCAGAACGCCCGCAAGATTGTTGCGGTAGAGAGGGCTCCCGGGTCCGAGCTCGATGGCACGCTCAAGCAGTTCGAGCGCCGCGTCATCATGACCGGTCTGATGCGCCAGCAATCCCAGGAAATGAGTCGCATCGGCATGCGCCGGGTTTTCGCGCAATACCCGGCGATAGCGCGCTTCGGCACCGGTGAAGTCGCCGCGCTGGTGAGCGGCGACCGCCTCCTGCATCAGCACTTGCTGATCAGATGGCATGGCTCAGCCACCCAGACCGGGGACGGGGGCGCGCGCTCCAGGATTGGTCGAGCCCGTGGTGGAAATGCCGTTTTCATCAGAGACTTGCCATCATATCCCCATGTTTATCTTGAGCCCGGTCGCGTTGCTGATCCGCAACACCCAGGGTCGAAATCTTACGCTATGATTACAGACAACCTGAAATATATGATTTTGCAAGGCCCATAATTCGTTGCATTGGTGTAACTTATCAGCAACAAACCGGCATGCACCCTGCAGCCGACCCCTGATTGCGTCGTCACATCCTACTCTCACGGAGTAAACAGCAATGTCGAACAGCAACTTACTCAAACAAGCCGTGCAGGCCGCACTCGCGTGCGGCGTAGCGACTTCCCTGATTGCCGGTCCCGCTGCACTCGCGCAGGACCAGAATCAGAACCAGAACACCAACGCCGCTACCGCTCAGCTCGGCAAGGTGGAAGTCACCGGCACGCGCATCAAGCGCACCAGCATCGAACAGGCGCAACCCATCGTGGTCATTACGCAGCAGCAGATCAAGGCCACGGGCTTGAGCACCATTGGCGACATTCTGCAGCGCCTGACATCCACTGGCGGCGCGCTCAACACCCTGGCCAATGACGGCGGCAATTTCACCTACACCGGCGGCGGCCAGACCAATGTGGACTTGCGCAATTTGGGCGCGAGCCGCGTGCTGGTGCTGGTGAACGGCAAACGTTGGGTCACGGGTCTGGACGGCACGGTGGATCTCAACACCATCCCCACCGCCGTCATCGATCACATCGAAATACTGCAGGACGGCGCGTCCGCGGTGTACGGCTCCGACGCCATTTCCGGCGTGGTCAACATCATCACCATCCGCAACTTCACCGGCACCGAAGCTAACGCCTACATGGGCGTGTATGACGGCCACGGCGCTGGCGGCGGCTGGGACGGCAAGACCCAGAGCTACGATTTCACCTCCGGCACCGGTAACGACCACAGCAATCTGGTGTTCAGCGTGTCGTATATGAACCAGAACGGCATCTCGGCGGCCAACCGCACGATTTCCAAGGAACCGACCATGGGTACCGGGCAGACCCGCGGCAGTTCCGCGACGCCTCAGGGCCGGTTCGTGTTCGTACCCCCGACCAACAGCGTTCCTACTGATCCAAACAATGGACCGGCGGCCTCAACCGGGCTGACCTCGACTCAGTGCCCCACCACCAATTTCGGTACGGCTGCGGCTCCCAACTACGAGCCGTTTTGCGATCTCACGCTGATTCCTGGCCAACCGGGCACGGCGCCTAATCAGTTTGCGCCGTTCCAGCAGGTAGACCGCTTCAACTACGCGCCCTACAACTACGTGCTCACGCCGCAGGAGCGTTACAGCGGCTACGTGGCCGGGCACACCGATCTGATGGACAACCTGACGTTCAGCGCCGACATGCTGTACAGCAAGCGCAATTCGAGGCAGCAGGCGGCACCCACACCGCTGTTCTTCGCTTCCACCAGCATCGTGACGGACGTTCCTGCCAATCAGCAATACAACCCCTTCGGATTTGATTTGAACACCAATGTTGCACCCGGACCCGGTTATCTCGGATTGCTGGGTCGCCGCATGGTGGAAGGCGGCCCGCGCATCTACACCGAGAATGAAAACACCTTCCGTTTCAGCGGCGGTTTCAGCGGCTTTTTCAACGCCGGCGGCTCGGAATGGGATTGGGATGCGGGCTATATCTTCTCCAATGACTCCGAGCTGGACACCAACTACGGTTCGTTCAACGTGCAGAATCTGCGCACTGCGATGGGCGACCCAGCCACCTGTGCGGCCACCACCAGTTGCATACCAATCAACTTTTTCGGCGGCCAGACTTCGCCGATCACCTCGCAACAGTTGGCCTACAGCGCTTATACCCAGCAAAACCAGTTCCAGAATAACCAGCGCATCTACAATGCCGATATCAGCAACAGCGATCTGGCCAATTTGCCGGCCGGTCCGCTGGGTTTTGCCGCCGGCTATCAATACCTGGAACACGATGGGTATTTCATCCCCGATTCCGTGGCGCAGAACGGCTATGACAGCTTCAACCCGAAAGTGGCCGTGCCGCCGACTTCCGGCCGTATCCGGGAAAATTCGGTGTATGCGGAATTCGACATACCGCTGCTCGCCAATATCCCGGCAGTCAAACTGCTCGATCTGGACGTGGCCTCGCGGCATACCAACTACACCACCTTCGGCGGCAACACCACCAGCCGTGCCGGTCTCAAATGGCAGGTAAATGACACCTTGCTGTTCCGCGGTACCTGGTCGCAAGGGTTCCGCGCGCCCACCATTGACGACCTGTTTGCCGGCCCGACGCTGTTGTCCTCGACCGTCAACGATCCCTGCAGCAACTACACCACCAGCGGCGTTTCCGCCGTGGTGCAAACGCGTTGTGCCAACGGCATCGGCGGGGTTTCGCCGGTTTCGCCGGCTTACGCCCAGACGAACGTCCAGATCAACACGTTGGAAAGCGGCAACCCGAACCTGAAGCCGGAAACCTCGATCTCGCGCACGGTGGGTTTCGTGTACAGCCCGGATTGGGCCGCCGGCCTGAATTTCAATCTGGATTACTACAAGATCGACGTGAACAACACCATCCAGCCGATCAGCGGTCAGGCCATCATGGACGGCTGCTATGTCTCGGGTAACCTGGCTGACTGTTCCCGCATTGTCCGCGGCGGCATCGGCGCTATCAAGGTATTGAATGACGCCGTCGCCAATGCGGGAGTCACCCGCACCGATGGATTCGATCTGGGCGCCAGCTACGACTTCCAGGCGGGCGCGGTCGGCGAGTTCCGGGCTTCCGTGGACGCCACGTACATCCGCGGCTTCGAACTGATCGAGCCGAATCCGACCGGTCCCGCTTTGGTCACTCAGCTGGCGGGTGTGGAACGCGGCGGTACGGTATTTCCGTTCGGGGTGCCCCACTGGAAGGCGCGGACCTCGCTGCAGTGGACTCTGGGCAATTGGCGTGCGGAATGGGACATGCGCTACATCAGTGCGCTGACCGAGTCGTGCTCCGATTCCTTTGACAATACGCCCTTGAGCTTCACCAACTTGGGACTGTGCTCCAATCCCAATAAAACCAACAACAGCCTGTCCACCAACCACCTGGGACAGACCATCTATCACGATGCGCAGGTGAGCTACAACTTCGATCCCGCAAAGCTGATCTTCACCGTCGGCATCCGAAATCTGTTCAACAAGGAACCGCCGTCCTCGACACGGCAACAGTTGAACAGCTTCGACCCGACCTTGTACGACGTGCCTGGGCGCTTCTTCTACGCGCGCATCGGGTTCCGGTACTGAGATCGGCTCGCGTCCGTAACCCATCCCGCGGTCCGCAAGGGCCGCGGGATTTTTTTGCCCTCAGCTGTAGCCGAAAAAATCCAAGAAGGGTTGCAGTTGCGGCAACACCGGCTCGAGAAATTTCCGGTAATGCCGCCAGCGCGCGCGCGCCGAGGCGTACACCGGCTGCACCACCTGATGATAACTGGGCGTGTTGATACGCCTTTTTTTCGCGGTTTCCTGAAACCGCAACATCGCCGGATCCCAGTCAAGCCCGAGGAACGTACACAGACCCCGGGCGGCGCCTTCCAGATCATCCACCAGGGATTCGTAGCGTATCAGGTGCACCTGGCCGCCAAGCCGTTCACGGCAGCGGATGCCGATCTGCATGACCCCGGCGTACAGCTCCGCGGTTCCCGCGAGCGTGAGGAAATTGCGCATGGCTTCGTTCAGCCCGAAGGCGCGCATGTAGCAGGAGAGCACCACGTCGCGGGGATCGCGCACGGCAAACACGAACCGGGCCGCCGGAAACAGCCGCGTGATCAGCGGCATGAACAGCGTGTTGAGCGGCAGTTTGTCGACGAAGATTTTTTTTGGATCGCGCCGCGGCAGAGCTTCCGCTACCCGCGTCCAGTACCTGCGCCGATAAGCTTCGAGCGCCGCGGAATCCATGCTCGCAAGCTGCTCCAATCCCGCGTCGCGAGTGACAAAATCCCGCAACAAATCCTGCAGATTCTCCTTTTCCTCCAGCACTACGAGCTGCGGATGTGAGGACAGAATCTGGTCTAGGAGCGTGGTCCCGGAGCGCGGGAAACCCACTAGGAATGCCGGAATTTCGCCGGTCGGCGTCGAGCCGCTAGCGGAGCCCGCGACCAGATTGTCCAAATGCCGCGCAACCCGCTCGACAGTGGCCAGGGTGTACACGCCCGGACCGGGCGCCGCATCCCCGGCGTTCAGCGCCTGCTTTGATTCCTGGGCTGAGGCGAAGGCACGCTCATAGTTGCCGCGTTGCTCATGGATGGCGCTCAGACGCGCAAATGCCAGCGAGCGGTTGCGCGGCCGCAGCGGTCCGCGCACCAAGGTTTCGAGCCGCGCGGCTGCCGCGTCCAAATCGCCATTGCGAAAATCCAGTTGCGCGCGTGTGAGATTGGCCACCGGATCGGAGGCATCCAGCGCCAGCGCGCGCCCAACCAGGCGCGCCGCATCGTCCAGGCGATTGGCGCTTTCGGCGAGTGACGCAAGGCTCGCGGCTGCACTCGCGAGCTGCGGGTTCAGCGCCAGCGCACGCTGATAGGCGCGCTCGGCCTGATCGTGCTCCCCGAGGTTCTCATAGGCCGCGCCCATGTTGAGGAAACTCTCGACCTGCTGGGGGTGCAATTCGATGGCCTTGAGATAGGCGTGCACGGCCGGTGCCCACGCGCTCTGATCCGAATACACGTTGCCGAGATCGTGCATGACCTGCGCGTCGCGTGGCTCGGGTCCGGCCGCACGCTCCAAGGCGTCGGCGGCCTCAGCCAGTTGGCCTTGCTGCCAGCGGCACAGCCCCAGCAAATGCCAGGCCTGCGTGAACTCCGCATGCAGACCCAGAACCTGCTGGCAGTCTTGCACCGCGGTGGCAATATCGGCGCGATTGTAGGCTTCCGCCGCCTCGCGCATGCGGCGATGGATTTCCGCAACTTGGGATTGCGAAAGCGCCGGACTCATGCGCTGGCAGCCGCTTCGATGCGCGCTACGACATCGGGCAGGAGTCTGGACGCCTGCGCGAGTGCGCCCAGATTCTCCCGCAACTGTTCCAGGCGCGAGGCTCCCAGGATCACGGTACTGACATTGGGGTTCTTCAGGCACCAGGCAATCGCCAGCTGGCTCGCACTCATGCCAAGCTCGCGGGCGGTGACCGCCAGTTTTTCGACCGCGCGCAGACGGCGGCGTCCTTCGTCATTCTGATATTTGTCGCGCAACCATTCGTAACCCGGCAGGTTCAGGCGCGATTCCCTGGGAATGCCGTTGGCGTACTTGCCGGTCAGTACGCCCGAGGCCAGAGGCGACCAGAT
Source organism: Gammaproteobacteria bacterium (assembly GCA_035279405.1). NCBI lineage: Bacteria > Pseudomonadati > Pseudomonadota > Gammaproteobacteria > Gammaproteobacteria bacterium. Next base: position 249,537 of record DATEHU010000034.1, on the reverse strand, counting down.
GGTAGTGCCCATGCCGTAATCCCGGTAGAGCGGCGCGTATTCCTGTTCCACCCTTTCGCGATGAAACAGGTTGTATTGCGGCTGCTCCATGCTGGGCGGCGTCCAGTTGCGCTCGCGCGCAATCTGGTGTGCCGCGACGATGGTCTCGGCCGGCCATTCGGAGGTGCCCCAGTACAACACCTTGCCCTGCTGGATCAGGTCGTGCATGGCATGCACGGTTTCCTCGACCGGCGTTTCCGGATCCGGGCGGTGGCAGAAGTACAGATCCAGGTAATCCACTTGCAGGCGCGCGAGTGCCTGGTGGCAAGCCTCGGTCACGTGTTTGCGCGACAGGCCCTGCTGCGTCGGGCGCGGCCGGTCACGACAGCCGAAGAATACCTTGCTGGAGACACAATAAGAATCGCGCTCGAAACCGAGGTTCTTCAGGGCCCGGCCCATGATGAGTTCGGAATGGCCGTTGGCGTAGGTTTCGGCGTTATCGAAGAAGTTTACGCCCGCATCGTAGGCGAGCTTCAGGCACTGCTCGGCAAGCCTGAGATCCACCTGGTTCTTGAACGTTACCCAGGAACCAAAGGACAAGGCACTCAGCTTGAGGCCGGATTTTCCAAGCCGCCGGTATTCCATGAGCAAGTCTCCGCAACAAAGGCTGGATATCTTACCGCCTGCAATCCACCCATAAAAAAACGGGGCGGTCGCCCGCCCCGTTTCAGTCTTCCAAACGGCCTCGCAATCAATGCAGGGTTGCAAGCTTCACGTGCTTGTGACCGAGCGCATGCGCCACGTCGAACATCGCCTGGTTGAGGATCTTGTGCGTGGTCAGATCCGCCTGGGTGCTGACGTTGGTGTTGATGTCTTCCATCACCTGGTTATGCAAGTCATGGGAGAGTGCGTGGTCGAACAGATAACCGGACCACCACACGCCATCCGACGTGGTGCCGGCGGTGACCAGCGTGCGGGCCAGCGCCACGCCATGCAGATCAGCGGGCGCAGCCGGCAGCTTGACGCCGGCTTCGGTGGCGCGCTTCAGGCCGTCCTTGACGGCATAAGTCATGCCAGTGATGAAGGTGTTGACTTCATCCTTGCCGTACTGCTTGGTGAGCTTGGCGACTTCCGCGTTCACGGTCTTCTCGCCGAGCATGGACACCAGGGCCTTCGAGAACTCGAAATTCTCGGCGCCGCCGCCGGCTTTGACCAGTGCCGCCGTGACGTTCAGGGCCGGAGCACCGCTGTAAATCGGGCCGCCGAACATGTTGGTGCCGGAACCGGCCTGCGCCGCCGGCGCAGGATCGGAACCGTGATTCTGGGCGAATGCCGCGCCGGAAAACAGCGCGATGGCGGTGCCCAGTACCGCCAATTTATATAGATGCTTGTACATAAGACCTCCTCAACTCAAACAAACACGACCGCTCTCGCGGACCTCAAACGACCGTTCCCGTCATCTCTTTAAGATGCTCGAAGAAGCCGCCTTCGGGATGCAGGGCATCCAGAACCTGCCGGGCATGCTCGGAAAGCAGCCCGTGAAATTTCTCGCCGAGTTCACCCGCCAGGGTGGCGAGCGCAATGCTCTGGCGGATGTAGGCAGACGCCAGTGACACCACCAGGAATTGCTCGGTCGCAATCGCACGCATCGCCTGCGCATCGATTTCGGCTGCGACCATGCGCGCCTCATCCGCCACCAGCAGCAGCCAGCGGCCACGCTGGTCTGGATGGACGCAGTAACGGTAGAGATCCCCCTGGCAGCCGCCGCAGGGTTCGGCGCAGGCATCCATGCACAAGGTGGTGATGGCGACGCCCCGCGACCGCGCATCGCGCAGCTGGGACGCAAACTTCGCGGCCTCAGGCGGCCGGATGGCGGCCAACAGGCTGCGGCGTGTGCCGCCAATCAGCGCGCCTACCTGGGCGTGCAACTCGGATTCATCTTTCAGATTGAATACCGGGGTAACTTCCGGGCTGCGTGCCAGGGCTTCGAGCGCCCGGCCCGCAGCGGCCAGCGTGCGCGCATGCTCGCTCTCCAGATGCCGCAGCAGGTCGCGGGGTGGAATCGCGGCGTAACGCACACCGGTGCGCTGCTTGATGCGGCGGGCCGCGCCGCGCTGCACGAGTTTTTCGAGAACCGCATACACGTTGGCACGCGGCATACCTGAGGCTTTGGCTATTTCGTAGCCATTGGCGGTGCCAGCAGAGACAAGGCTCGCGTACGCGCGCGCTTCGTACTCGCCAAACCCAAGGTCCCGCAGCAATGGTGCTACATCCGCCATGGAAATTATTAGTAGCTGTTCGAGCAGCTACTATACGGCGTCAATTGGCCGTAGTCAAATCCCGGCAGCGCACAGGGCGGCGCCACGGCGGGTGCAGTGATAGAGTGCGCAACCGTGAGCCGCCAGAGTCATCCCAGCCCACGCCAGGTCGCGGACAGCGAGGGAAAGTCCGCGCTCGCCGATCTGTACCCGGCGCATCTCGAAACCGTTAAACAACGCTTCAGCCAGACGCTCGAGGCGGCCGGCTTCGATGCGGTAGCGGTATTTGCCGGAAGTCCGCACGGTTGGTTCCTGGATGACCAGGATTACCCCTTCCAGATCAACCCACATTTCAAGAACTGGCTGCCGCTTCTGCACGCGCCGGACTCATTCGTGGTGTATGTGCCCGGACAGAAACCGGTGCTGGTGTACTACCAGCCCGAGGATTACTGGTACCTGCCACCGGCGCCGCCGTCGGGTTTCTGGGTGGAGCACTTCGACATCCGCGTCATCAAGCGGCCCGACGATGCGCCCCGTGCGCTGCCGGTGGCACGCCGCTGCGTGTTCCTGGGCGAGTGGCAGAAGCGCTTCAAGAGCTGGGGCTTTGCCGGCGTGAATCCGGAAGCGCTGCTCAATCCGCTGCACTATGCGCGCGCGGCCAAGACCGACTATGAACTCGAATGCATGCGTCAGGCGAATGCCATCAGCGTCAAAGGCCATCGCGCGGCTGAGCACGCGTTTCGCGCAGGCGCCAGCGAATTCGAGACTCACACGGCTTTTTGTGCCGCCTGCGGCCAGACCGACGACGAGCTGCCTTACCACGCCATCATTGCGCTCAACGAACACGCCGCCACGCTGCACTACCAATACCGGGAGCGCGAGAAACCTGCGCGCCGGCATTCATTCCTGATTGACGCCGCCGCCCAGGTAAACGGCTACGCCGCGGACGTGACCCGCACATATTCAGCTGAGCCCGATGAGTTTCAGGCGCTGATTGATGCGCTCGACAAAGAGCAGCAGATGCTGTGCAAAAAAGTCCGGCCGGAAACCGATTTCAAGGCGCTGCATCTCGAAGCCCATCAAGCCATCGCACGATTACTGCATGATTTCGATTTCGTGCGCTTGTCGCCCGGGGAAATCGCGGCCAACGGCATCAGCAGTACATTTCTACCCCACGGCTTGGGCCACTTGTTGGGATTGCAAGTACACGACGTCGGCGGCTTCATGGCAAGCCCGCGCGGCGATGTCATCCCCAAACCCGAAGGTCATCCGTATCTGCGCAATACCCGGGTGCTCAAGCAAAACTTTGTCACCACCATCGAGCCCGGCCTGTATTTCATTCCCTCATTGTTGGACCAGCTCAAAGCCGGCGACCACAGCCGGCACGTGAACTGGCCGAAGGTGAACGAATTCCGCAAATACGGTGGCATCCGCATCGAAGACAACGTCGTGGCGCGCGTCGCGGGTCCCGAGAATCTGACCCGCGACGCGTTCAAAACGATGTGACACACCGCTCCTTCTCTCTCGTCAGCAAGGGGGAAGGAAGGACGAGGGGGTGCTGTAAGCTCTGGTCTGCTTTCGCTAAATACATACTTCCGTTAATCTTGGCCTGAGGCGCTTTCCCTTGGTTTTCAGATGCTTGCCCAGCTGCGCATGACAATTCGTTACACTTCGTTACAAACCCGGCTATGCAATTTCCGCTTCGAACGCAGGCTATCGGGTAATATCGCCGCCTTCCCACCCCCGACCCGGGCGCACGGAACCCGACGTGCCGTTCGCGGTCATACGCCCAAGCTGCCTGCCACTGGAGAAAGACGATGAACAAGATCTTCGCCAGCCTGCCTCTGCTGACCGTGCTGCTCGCCATCCCCGCTTTCGCCGCCGATGCGCCGGGTGCGGCGACGGCTAAAGCTCCGGCGACCACGGCTCCCGTACCCAAGGAAACCAAGTCAGTCACGCAGGGCAGCGTCGTAATCAACGGCCAGACGGTCAAATACACGGCGACCGCCGGCACCATAATTCTGCATGACGAAAAGAACCAGCCGACGGCGAGCATGTTTTACGTGGCCTACACCAAGGACGGCGCCGAGGCCAAAACGCGTCCATTAACCTTCGTGTACAACGGTGGACCGGGCTCCTCTTCAGTCTGGCTGGAAATGGGTTCTTTCGGGCCGGTGCGCGTCGAGGTGAGCGACGCACAAGCCACGCCGCCGCCGCCTTACGGCATCGTGCCGAACCAGTACTCGTTGCTCGACAAAAGCGATCTCGTATTCATTGACATGGTCGGCAGCGGCTACAGCCGCCTGGTCGGCAAGGGTGAAGGCAAGGACTTCTGGGGCGTGGACCAGGACGTAGCGAGCTTCGGCCAGTTCATCCAGCGCTATATCAGCGCGAACAACCGCTGGAATTCACCGAAATACCTGCTGGGCGAATCCTACGGCACCACGCGCTCGGCGAATCTCGCCGACTGGCTGCAAGAGAACGGCGTGGCGCTGAACGGCGTGGTGCTGCAATCCACCATCCTGAATTACGGCGACACCATGCCGGGCACCGACCTCGAGTACATCACCTATCTGCCGTCCTACGCGGCCATTGCTTGGTATCACAACAAGCTGCCGAACAAGCCGGCCGAGTTGGCGCCGTTCCTTGAGCAGGTGCGGGCCTTCGCGCGCGGCGAGTACGCCGATGCGCTGTTCCAGGGCTCGAAGCTGCCGCAGTCGGAGTACAACGACGTGCTCGCGAAGCTCGTGCAATACACCGGGCTGAGCGCGCAGTTCCTGAAAAACGCCAACCTCAAGGTCTCGGCCACGCAATTCCGCGCGGAGTTGCTGCGCGACGACGACCGTACCCTGGGCCGCTACGACGCGCGCTACGAAGGCATCAACTCCGACAACGACCAGGCCTTCCCGGAATACGATCCTTCCGACACGGGCATCGGCCCGGCCTACACGGCCGCGTGGAATTGGTACGTGAAGAACAGACTCAAATATGAAACCAATGAAACCTATCGCATGACCGGCTACAGCATCATCGGGCCCTGGGACTGGAAGCACCCGCTGCCGGGCCGCAGGTCGTTCTTTACTCCGCCGTTGCCGGATGTAGCCGCGAATCTGGGCGATGCGATGCGCAAGAACCCGCACCTGAAAGTGTTCTCGGCCAATGGCTACTACGATCTGGCGACGCCGTTCTTCAAGACCGAGTTCGATCTGGATCAGCTGGACTTGCCGCCGGCCATCTACAAGAACATCCAGTTCTATTACTATCCTTCGGGACACATGCTTTATCTGCATGTGCCGACGCTGGCAAAGTACAAAGCCGATCTCGCCAAGTGGTACGACGAGACCGACAGCCATTAACTCCCCATAAAACAAAACACCCGCGGCCACGCGGGTGTTTTTGTATCAACAGGAAACTGCCATGAAAAGAGCCATCGTTCTGTTGCCTCTGCTGCTCTGCATTTTGACCCTGCCAGCGTTTGCCGCCGATGCGCCGTCCCCAACGGCCGCAGCGGCGCTGCCGGTGCCAAAAGAAACCAGCTCGGTCACCCACCACAGCCTGACGATTGACGGCCAGACCATCAAGTACACCGCCACGGCCGGCACTTTGCTGGTGGACAGCGATCAGGGCAAACCCATCGGCAGCTTCTTCTATGTCGCCTACACCAGGGACGGCGCGGACGCGAACCGTCGGCCACTCACCTTCCTGTTCAACGGCGGGCCGGGTTCATCGTCCATCTGGCTGCACATGGGGAGCTTCGGCCCGGTGCGCGTAGTCACCAGCGACGCCAAACCCACGCCGCCTCCACCTTACGATCTGGTTCAGAATCAATATTCGCTGCTCGACAAAAGCGATCTGGTGTTCATAGACGCCATCGGCACCGGCTACTCGCGCATCGTGGGCACGGGCACAGGCAAGGATTTCTACGGCACCGATCCGGACATCGCCTCTTTCGGCAAATTCATCCGGCGCTACGTCACGCTCAACAACCGCTGGAACTCGCCCAAGTTCCTGCTCGGCGAGAGCTACGGCACCACGCGTGCCGCGGGCCTGTCCGACTGGCTGCAACGCAACGGCATTGGGCTCAACGGCTTGGTGCTGCAATCGTCGTGGCTCAACGGTTTCGTGGATTTCCCCGGCCCGCCTTTCAGCCTGGACCTGCCGTATGAGCTGTATTTGCCGACCATGACGGCCACCGCCTGGTATCACGACAAGCTGCCGAACAAACCCGCCGATCTGCCCGCGTTCCTGCAGCAGGTACGCAGCTTCGCGCTCGGCGATTACGCCCATGCGCTGGCCCAAGGCGTCAAGCTGAGCGCCGCCGACACCCAGGCGATTGCCGAGAAGCTTCATGACTACACCGGCCTGTCGGTGCAGTACATCCTGAACGCCAAGTTGCGCATTGATCCCTTCCGTTTCGAGAAGGAACTGCTGCGTGGCCAGGACCGTACCGTCGGACGCCTGGACTCGCGCTTCGAAGGCATTGATGCCGACGCCGCCGGCGAGAATCCATCCTACGATCCGGCCGGTTCGGCCATCGGCCCGGCATTCACCGCCGCGTTCCACTGGTATCTGGAAAACGATCTCAAGTACAAAACTGATCTAGCCTACAAAGTGGAAAACTACGGTGAAGTCAACAAGGACTGGGACAACGGCCAGCGCATTGGCGGCCAGAGCTATCCGCTCATGGACGTGGAGGAAAACCTGCGCGCGGCCATGACCGAGAATCCGCACCTCAAGGTGTTCTCGGCCAACGGCTATTTCGATTTCGCCACGCCGTTCTTCGAGACCGAATACGATCTGGATCACATGGGCCTGGACCCGTCACTGATGAAAAACATCAGCTACGGCTACTACCAGTCCGGCCACATGATCTACCTCAACGTGCCGGCGCTCGCACAATACAAGGCGGATCTCGCCCGCTTTTACGGCACAGCCGAGTGAAGCGCTTGCCTCGACAGTCTGTGTTTCGAAACAGTTCGCTCCGCCCCACAATGAGTTGGGCACGTTTGGCGCGCCTGCAAAAACTCCGGGATTGCAGTACCCTGTGCGCATAACATGATATGACCCGCATGAATTCGCAGCGAACTTCAAACCATTCCACCATCCGGCTGACGCGGCTACGCCGCACGCGCTGGTTCAGTGGAATGCTACTCGTGGCGGTGCTGTGCACCGTGGGCCTCTACACCCTGGAATTCGCCCATCATCACGAAACCCTGACCGCCGAATTGCACTGCCCCATCTGCCAGGTGATGGCGCACGGTGCGCTGGATGTGTTCTCCCCCACGTTCCAGCCGCAACCGCCCGCTGTGCGGGCGCGGTTCCTGGCCTTCGTTCCACACCTGACGCCGGTGCCGGAACGCGTCTTCCACGTCACGCACCGCTCTCGCGCCCCACCCCTCGTCTGACTCTCTCTGCGACACCGCAGAATCCGTTGCGCCAACGGCGCCCAGCTCGCAAAGCCTGTACTCCGCGTCATGGCGGGCGTGATGACACCGCGGTCCGCGTTTCCCGCTGACAACCATCCTGTCGCCGTGCGGCGGCGGCACAACGAGAGCGAGACGAATCATGCGAGTTTTGCACCACAACCTCCGGAGCGGGCCGCTGCTGGTTGCGCTGCTGGCGCTGGGCCCGACACCGGTATACGCCCACGCCATCGCCGGCATGCGGCTGTTCCCAGCGACCCTGAGTTTCGATGATCCGGGCATCGGCGCGGAACTGCCGCTGGTGTTCAGCCACATCTACGCCGACGGCACCGAGCAAAACGTGCTGGCCGCGGCCTTCACCAAGCCGATCACGCCCGGGTTCTCGCTGGTGATGAGCACCGATTACCAGAGCCTGGTGCCGGGCGGCATACCGGCGGTCCACGGCTGGGACAATTTAAGAGTGGCCGGCGCCTGGCAGGTGTACGAGAACGACAATTCCGAATCCATCGGCATGTTTTCGCTGGCCGATTCCGTCGCTCACACCGGCAGCCAGGCGATTGGCTCCGAATACTCCACTTGGTCGCCGGAGTTCGCTTTCGGCCAGGGCTTGGGCAACGTCTCGGCCAACTGGTTGAAACCGTTGGCGGTCACGGGTGCCGTATCCGTGGATTTTCCCACTGCCGGTAATGTACCGCGCATGCTCAACTGGGGTTTCTCGCTGCAGTACAGCATTCCCTATCTGCAGAACTTCGTGAAGTACGTCGGCATCAAGGCACCGTTCAACAACCTGATCCCGATCATCGAGTTCCCGATGCAGACCTGTCTCGACAACGGCTGCCGTGGCCAGACCACCGGCTACATCAATCCCGGCGTGATCTGGCTGGGACACTATTTCCAGTGGGGCGTGGAATTGCAGATTCCCATCAATCATCGAACCGGCAATTCGGTCGGGATCCTGCTGGGCTTCGATTTCTACCTGGATGACCTCGCGCCGCACACCGTCGGCGCACCGGTCTGGCAATGAGGGCGGCCAACATGCGTACCACCGTTTGCGCCGCACTTTTGCTGCTGACGCTCGGCCCGGCTCCGGGCGCCTGGGCCCATGCCTTCCCGGACAATTCCTCGCCGCACGTCGGTGCAACCGTCAGCCCTTCGCCCAAGCTGGTACAAATCTGGTTCGACGGCGAGATCGAACCGGTGTTTTCCACGTTGATCGTGAAAAACGCCGCCGGCGCACAGGTGAGCCAAGGCAATGGCCAAGTCTCATCCAGCGACAACACCTTGCTCGAAACCACGCTCCCCGTGCCGCTGCCTCCCGGCCAGTACTGGGTGTACTGGAGCGTGATCGCGCGCGATGGCCATCACACCGCCGGCCGTTTCCCTTTCACCATCCAATAATCGCGAGGCCCGCCATGCCCATCAACATCGCTTTGACCGCGTTCGATGTGTGCATGCTGATTACCGTCATCGGCCTGCTGGCCTGCTGGCTCGCCGTGCTGCCGCGCGAGGAGGGCGGCGCGCTCGAAACCTCGGTGCTACGCGTGCTGGGCGTGGCCGTGGCGCTGCTCACGCTCGGCAGCTTCGGCATCCTGGTGTCGCGCACGCTCGAGCTGAACGGCGGATCCTTCAGCCAGCTGTTCGCGGACATACCGCTCGCGCTCAAGGTCACGCATTACGGCCATGTGTGGGTGTGGCGCATTCCGGCGCTGCTCCTGTTGTGGCTCGCCTGGGGCTGGTGCCTGCGCCACCGCCACCACCGCTGGGCGGCGTGGCTCATGGTGATCAGCGCGGCCGGCATCGCGCTCACCCGCAGTGAGACCGGCCATCCCGCCGACCACGGCGACTTCACTTTTGCGGTGTGGGTGGACTGGGTGCACCTGATGTCGGCCGCGGTGTGGGTCGGCAGCCTGTTTGGCATGTCGCTCGCGATCTTTCCCGGGCTGCTGCGCGCCAGCAACACGGACGGCGAACGCAGCGCGGTGGTTTTCCAGCGCCTGTCTACGCTTTCGGGCGGCGCGCTCGCCGTGATCCTGGCGAGCGGCATTTACACCGCAATCGGCGAACTCGGAAGTTTCCGCGCGCTGTGGACCACTAGCTACGGTGTGACGCTCGACGTGAAGCTCGGCATCGTAATCCTGATGATCATTTTCGGCGCCCACAACCGTTACGTGAAGTTGCCGCGGCTGCTCCGCGCCGCGGGCAAGCCGGTGCCGCGCTCCTTGTTCGGAAAACTGCTCGGCGGTTTCATCGGCGCCAAACCTGCCGCGTCGGGAATTGCCGCGCGCGTGCGCAGTTGCGCGCGCGCGGTGCTGGCCGAGAGCCTGCTGGGTCTGGCGGTCATCGGCGCGGCCTCGGTGCTGCTGCACGGCATGCCGCCTTCCGAAATGCGCAGGCTGCCGGGCACGTCCGTGCCCATGCAAATGTCGCAGCTTGCAGTTCCAGCCGCAGCGAAACCAACTGCGCAACCTGCGCGCCAACCGGATGATCATGCCGGCAGTGCCCCAGTCAAAGTGATAAGCTCTTAACTACAAATAGACGCGGGCGACAACGGAGACATGCTTGAAATGTCCTAAATGCAATTCGGACCTGACGCCAACCACCCGGCACAAGCTCAAGGTCAATTACTGTCAATCCTGCAAAGGGATGTGGCTGGAACGCCAGGAACTCAACCAACTGGAAGATGAAGCCTTCGATTTTGGAGATGATGCCAAAGGCACCCTGTTCCTCAGTACCACGCCCACCACCGCGAAATGCCCGGAGTGCAGCGCGCCCCTCAAACGATTCCAATACCGGTTCTACGAACTGGAAATGGAAGTTTGCACAAACCAGCATGGCTACTGGCTGGATGAGGACGAAGATACGCGTGTGCTGGAATTGATGAAACAAGAAGAAAAGGACTATGAGAGAAAGGTGCTCGCGGAAGACCAGTGGGCCAGAACCTTGACGCGCATGCGTTCCGGTTCGTTCCTCAGTAAAGTGAAGAATTTGTTCCGTTAAATTGCCCGCAGGCTAAGGTTGAAGATAGATCAACCGTGACGGCCGGGCGGTTCGATGTAGATTTTTCCGACCATCCCGGCGGCGAAATGGCCCGGCTCGTGACAGGCGTATTCCACCACGCCGTCGCGGGTGAAGGTCCATAGAAGATCGCGGGTCTTTCCCGGCGGCAGCGTGACGCCGTTCACGTCATGCTCCATGGTCATGCCGGGCATGGCGTGCATTTCCTTTTCGTGCTCGGCCTGCACCGCGGCATCGCCGATCACGAATTCGTGCATCAGCTTGCCCACGTTGTCAACCACGAATTTCACGGTTTCGCCGCGGGTCACGACAATGCGCGCGGGCTGGAAACGCAGGGTGTCGAGCACGCGCACATGAATCACCTGCACCGGCCCTGCGCCTGGGCCAGGATGACCGAAGGCAAAATGCTGGCCGCTGCCCGACGCCATGGACACGCCGGCTGCCGCAGCCGTCCCGGTGATGGCTGTCAAAGCAATGACAGCCCAAATCGAATCTTTGTACATGACCTTAGCGCAACAGCTCCCGTTGCCAGAAATCCTGCATGGCGGTAAACAGATGCGTGCGCGCGGCGGGGCCGGAGATGCCATGCGTCTTGTTGGGATAAATCAGCAGTTGATAAGGCTTGTTGGCATCAATCAGTGCCTGGATGAACTGCATGGTGTTCTGCCAGTGCACGTTGTCATCGCCGGTACCCGCTACCAGCAATAGCGGATCGGCGAGATTCTTGGCGGCGGCCACGTCCGAGCTTTCGGCATAACCTTCGGGGTTTGCCTGCGGCGTACTCATGTAACGTTCAGTGTAGATTGTGTCGTAATCCTGCCACTGGGTCACGGGCGCCACCGCGATGCCCGCACGCCACACGCCGGGCGCGTGAGTAAGCGCGTAAGCGGTCATGTAGCCGCCGTAGCTCCAGCCCCAGATGCCGATGCGCGACGCATCCACATAGGACTGGGACTTGAGCCAGTTCACCGCCGCCAGCTGATCGGCGAGCGCCAGCTTGCCGAGATGGAGTTTCACCAGCGCCTGATCGCGGTGACTGAAATAGGTGGCCGCGCGATTGTCGGTGGCGAACAGAACAAATCCCTGATTCGCCAGCAACTGGTCAAACAGGAAATTGGTTCCGCCCCAGGCGTCGCGCACGATCGGGCCGACGTCCGGTCCGCCGTACTGATACACGATCACCGGATATTTTTTGCCCGCGTCGAAATCCGGAGGCAGCGTAAGGCGCGCGTATACCGGCGTGCGTCCGTCGGCCGCCGTAATCGTGAAGAAACGGGGCTTCTGAAAGCGATAAGGCAACTTGGCAGATGCCTGAATGAGCGTGCGCCGGCTGTTTTCGAGGCTCACCAGCGTGAGTGACGGCGGCGTCAGCACATTGGAATAGCTGTCGAGATAGTGATGCGCATCCGGCGCCATGTTAATGTCGTGCGTGCCGGGTTCGGTGGTGACAGCGCGCGGCTCGCCGCCGCGCAGCGCCGCGCGGTACAGCTCCGTATTCAGCGGCCCGTGGGTGTAACGCGTGAAATACAGTTCGCCGCGCGCCTCGTCCACACCCTCAAGCTTGAGTACGTTGTAATCGCCGGGCGTCCGCAGGCGCGCCTGACGGCCGTCGTCGCTGTACAGGTACAGGTGACGCCAGCCGTCCTGCTGGCTGCTCCATACGAAGCCGCCGCTCTTGAGGAAATGAGGAGCGTCGCGCACGTCAATCCAGTCGGGATCGGTCTGCGTCACCAGCACCCGCGCCTGACCCGATTGGGGATCGGCGCTCAGGAGCTGCAGCTTGGTCTGGTCGCGATTCAGCACCTCGCCGAATAAGCGGTCGGCCTGCGGCAGCCAGCCGAAACGCGGCAGATACGTGTCTGGCGTGCCGGCCATCGCCATCCACACGGTCTTGCCGGTTTGCACATCACGCACACCCAGACGCACGATGGGATTGGGCATGCCGGCGACGGGATATTTTTGCTCATACACGCTGGGCTGCTGATCCACGTAATTGATGAGCGGAAAGCTGTGTACCGGGCGCTCGTCGGATTGCAGGAAAGCGATGTAACGGCTGTCCGGCGACCAAGTGTAAGCCGAGCGCAGATCCAGCTCTTCGGTATAAACCCAATTGAGCTCGCCATTCAGCACCTCGGCCTGGTGCGGCGCGACGCTGTGCACCGGACCTCCCTGTATGGCAACGTAGTGCACGTCGCCGTCCGTCACATAGCTCACCCACTGTTCGTCCGGCGACATCTGGGGATTGCGCTTCGCACCCGGCGCATGCGTAATCTGGGTGGTTTGACGGGTCGCCAGCTTGTATAGATAAATCTGCTCGTTGCTCAGATAGAAGATTGCATCGGCTTTCGGTGACCAATGATAGCCAGCCACGCCGTAGCGGGTGATGCGCTCCTGCTCCCTCTGGTTCTTGATACTGGAGGGCGGTGCCGCGGCGCCGGCAAGCTGTGCGGCTGACAGCAACAATGCACGCTTGCCGCTGGCTACATCCACAATGTACAGATCGGCCAGACCGTCGGCGCCGCTGCGCAGCAGATAGGTCAGAGAGCGGCCGTCGGGACTCCATTCAAGCTGTTCAGGGTGGTAGCCGGTCAATCCCGGCTCGGCAAAGATCTGGGCAATCGTGTAACCCGGTGCAGGCGGCGCCGGCTCTGCAGCGCACACCGCAAATGCAGCGCAGGCCAGCAACACACCGCCCGTCAGGCGTGTGATTGTTTTCATGGATTGCACCCTGGCATGCAGCAATATGGCGGTTTCAATCATAGACGGGCGTTTTTCGCCAATCCCCTCCAAATGCGCGCCGCAGGTCAACGCGGCGGCGGAGAATGAGTGTTGGCGCCGGCCCCGTTGCCCGGCGGGGTGAACTTGACCGTCACGGTGACGTGCTGCTCGGCGGGATCTTTCTGTTCCTGCAGCGGCTCGAAATACCACTGCCGCACGGCCGCGACCGCGGTGGCGTCAAATACGCCCGGGGGTGTGGCGCTAACGACTTTGGGATCCTGCACGCGACCGCGCGCATCCACATCGAAACTCAGCGTCACACTCCCGGCCAGATGCTGATCCAGAAGGTTGGCGGGATATACCGGGTCCATGCGAAAAATCCGCCAAGGACCAAAGTCCACAATTTCACAACCGCTTTCCGGTTTGTACATCAACGGCTGATTGCGGCAGAAAAACCGCGTGCGCGCCTGGGCACTGTCCGGACCAAAGAACAACGGATACATGAACTCGCCGGCCACCGCCTCAGTCCCGTGCATCGCCGGTTTGAAACGCCATTGGCCCAGCGCATTCAGCACCGTCGCAGTGTCCGCGGGTGACAACAACGTGAAGATGGCATGCGCATGCTGCACGCTTCCGTCCGGGGACACGATGAAGCGCGCCAGAACCTGCTGATCCGCGGCGTCGCCCTGCAGGGCCTGCATCTGCGGCGTCAACGGTTCGCTGGTGGGCGTGCCGATCAAAACCGGTCGCGGGGGCGGTGTCGGCAGCGGTGTGGCTGGCTTGGGAGGTGGAAGCGTCGCACAGCCGGCGATTGCCAGCACCCCCAACAGACATACCGAAGCTTTGAACATGGTTATTTGACCCGCAAAGCGGCTGAAATCACGGAAAAGAGCGAGGGCGCTACCTTACCACGCACCCGGCGCGCGCCCAAATGCGGCCCTTTCAGGTCGCGGGCTGTAGCCAGTAATACTGTTTGCGTATACAGTGATCAGCCATGCCGGTTTCACCTCGTGTTCCCATCAAAGGCCGCGGCGCGGTTTCCAATCCGCAAGGCCGGTTTGAAACCCGTCGACGCGGGAACTTCGACGACGGCTGGGATATCGAAGAGCCGCCGTTGCCGCCGCTGGAAACCGTAGTTACGCCGGAAACGGCGCGCTCCATCATCAGCCGCAATCAATCGCCGGACATTCCCTTCACGCAATCCATCAATCCTTACCGCGGCTGCGAGCATGGGTGCATCTACTGCTTTGCCCGGCCGAGCCATGCCTATCTGAATCTTTCACCCGGGCTGGATTTCGAAACCCGGCTGTTCTACAAACAAAACGCGGCGGAGCTGCTGGATAGCGAACTGCGCAAGCCGGGCTATCGCCCCGCGCCCATCACGCTGGGCGCCAACACCGACCCCTACCAGCCCATCGAGCGCAAGCTCAAAGTCACACGCTCGATTCTGCAGGTGCTGCAGCGCTTTCATCATCCGGTGAGCATCATCACCAAAAGCACACTGGTGACACGCGACCTCGACATCCTCAGCGACATGGCGCAACAGGATCTGGCAAACGTCATGGTGAGCATCACTACACTCGATGAAAATCTGAAACGCAGCCTGGAGCCACGCGCGGCCGGTCCCCGGGCACGGTTGCGCTGCGTGCACGCACTTGCGCTCGCGGGCGTGCCGGTGGGCGTGCTGAACGCACCCATTATCCCGGTGGTAAACGACCATGAAATCGAGCACATTCTGGAGTTGGCGGCGCAAGCCGGAGCCTGTGGCGCGGGCTATGTGTTGCTGCGGTTGCCGCACGAAGTGAAAGATCTGTTCCGCGAATGGCTGAATACGCACCTGCCGGAGCGCGCCGCCCACGTCATGAGCATCATCCGCCAGATGCGCGGCGGCCAGGATTACCAGGCAGAATTCGGCACGCGCATGCGCGGCACGGGTGAATATGCCGAGCTTATTGCCCGGCGCTTTGTGGTGGCCTGCAAAAAGTTCCGGTTGCAAAACATGCGCCGCTTGCACTTGAGCAGCGCGCACTTCCGTCCGCCGCCGGACCAGGCACAACTGAACCTGGATCTTCAGACCGAAAGCTAGTGCACGGCGTCGTGGTGCCTGACTCCGGTTTCCACTTTGAGTGCCTCAAGCTCGCGCGCCACCAACTTGGAATCCAGCAGATTGATTTCCACCAGGCGCTTGAGGTGCGCGAAGCTTTCTGCATCGCGCGCTTCCCAGGTGCAGCCTATTTGACCGCCGTGCACATGCACGACCAGCGCATCCAGTTCCAGTTTGATGAGATCCGCGAGGCGCCACTCCACCCGCAACCGGTCACCGTCAGCCGGTTGCCAGTCGGACGGGCAACGCGCCAAAAAGCCGCGGAAGGACATGTCCAGCATTTCGCACTCCTGCACCGTATCACCCAGCCGGACGCGGATGACCGAGGAGAAACGGAAGCGCTGGAAACGGCGCCGTTCGTGGCCTGGCTTGACCGACATGAGGATTTCCCGGGTGTAGCGACCCACATAGTATAGTCAGCTGCGACCGTGCGTGCCGCGCCCGTTCGCTGGCAAAGCCTGCTGTCGCCGGCACCCCGGCTCATGGCCGGGTTCGCCGCTCGCTGCTGCACCCTGAACTTGCCTTCACAGCCGCGCGCAAATCAGGTACAACTGGCGCCGCCCCCCATTTATTTGGGGAAATTCGACGGACCGAAACGGCACCTTCGCCCCATCAGGAATCCCCCATGCAATCAACCGCCCCGGTCTCCAAAACCCGCTCGTTCTCCACGGTTTTCCTCATCGAGATGTGGGAGCGCTTCGGCTTCTACGGCATGCAGGTGCTAATCGTGTATTACCTGGTCGAGCGCCTGGGCTTTGCGGACACCCGCGCTAACCTCACCTGGGGGGCGGCGGCCGCATTGATCTACGTCGCTCCGGCTATCGGCGGCTGGATCGGCGACAAGATCCTCGGCAGCCGCCACACTATGCTCACCGGGGCCATTGTGCTTGCCATCGGCTATGCGCTCATGGCGGTGCCCGGCTCAAGCACCTCGCTTCTGTTCTGCGCACTCGGTGTCATCGTCGTGGGCAACGGCCTGTTCAAAGCCAACGCCGGCAACCTGGTACGCAAGATCTATGAAGGCGACGACTCCCGCATCGACAGCGCCTTCACCATCTATTACATGGCCGTGAATATCGGCTCAACGGTTTCCATGCTGCTCACACCGTGGATCAAGGACTACATCAACGATACCTATGGGCAGAACTTCGGCTGGCACGCGGCGTTCGCGGTGTGCTCGCTCGGGTTGCTGGTGGGATTGGTCAATTATCTGGTCATGCGCCATACCCTGACACTTATCGGCTCGGAGCCGGATCATCACGCACTCAACCCGCGCAAGCTGGCGACGGTGCTGGGTCTTGCGGTCATCGCGCTGTTCGTCGCAGCTGTGATCCTCAACTACCAGTTGGTGGCAAAAATTTTCGTGTACGCGGCAGGCGTGGTGGTGCTGGGGATTTTCGCCTGGCTGATCCGCAACGGCCGGCCCAGCGAACGTCCGGGCCTAATCGCCGCGCTGATCCTCACCATCCAGACCGTGTTCTTCTTCATCTTTTACCAGCAGATGTCAACGTCGCTGAATCTGTTTGCGCTGCGCAACGTGGACTGGAGTTTCGGCATTTTCGGCCTGCATCTTTGGGACTGGAAGCCGGCGCAGTTCCAGGCGTTCAATCCCATCTGGATCATGATCCTGTCGCCCATCCTCGCGTTCATCTACACGCATTTCGGCAAGCGCGGCAAGGACTTGTCGGTGGCGGCAAAATTCGCCATGGGCTTCGCCATGGTGGCGATCGGGTTCTTCATCTACGGCGCGGCCGGCCATTTCCTGACCGGCCCGGGCAAGACCACGTCCTGGCTGATGGTGTGGGGCTACGCCTTCGGTTCCCTGGGTGAGTTGCTCACCAGCGGTCTGGGTCTGGCGATGATCGCGCGCTACGTGCCCGCGCGCATGGGTGGCTTCATGATGGGCGCCTATTACGTGGCCGTCGGCCTGTCCATGTATTTCGGCGGCATGGTCGCCACCATTGCGAGCGTGCCCAGCACCATAACCAACCCGGTGGAAATGATGCCGCTCTACACCCGCCTGTTCAACTGGCTGGGGGTGGCCGGGATTGTCTGCACGCTGATCGCGCTGGCCGTGCTGCCGCTGATGCGCAAGCTGGATGCCCGACACCACACCCAGTCGCCGACAAAAAGCCCCACGGTCAAACCGCGTACGCTGGCCACCGAGGAAGATTAAGCCACCGCTGCCGGTATCAACGAGCGGTAATACTGACCCTTAACGGACCCGAAGTCGCGTCAGTTCTCGGGCTTCAATTTGAATGCCAGCGTGTAACGCGGCGCATAACAGATGCGGTTCGGCGGACGGCCAACGTGGGTGATGGCGCCATCGAACACCACCAGGCGTCCGGGTCGCGGACTGACCGCCACTTCCGCATCCATCTGTGAATTGAAAAACAAAGTCTCGCCGCCCCACTCGACATTCCATTCCGGCGCCACGTACCACAGTGCCGTCAACCCTGGCTGGCCGGGAGCGGCATCGGTGTGCGTGAACAGCATGTCGCCGTAGCCCGCGTGATTGCAGTAACAGCGGTAAATGCGATAGCGTTCGCCGCCGTCAAATTCACGCACCGCATCGAGCGTGGGCTGATACACGGGCAGCCGCGGTGCGGTTTCCAGCGGGATGTTCAGCGCCCAATGCCGGAAACCGGCGGTTTCCGGGCGCGCGACTTCGTCACGCTTGAACGCGCCGCTTTCCATGGCCGCGGTCAGGCGGTAAATGTCCGGCTGGGCGATGAGGCCGTCGAAAACGCGGATTGGGCGGCCCTCGATTTCATGACTGCGATTGGCTGGCATGCATCCGGATCCGTGACGGCGCGCGACGCACCGAAATTGTCGTGGCGGCGATGGCGCGGATTATCCGGCCGGCCAGTACAGGGCGCAAGCCGCGCGGCCGCAGCCATGCCCGGGCAAGTCAGCACACAACTGTAGCCAGCATCCGCATGCCACGGCCATGTTACTCCCACGCACGATAACGCGAGGCCGATGTTGCGCCTCAAATCCCGCAAACGTGGAGACCACAAAGGCTCTGCAATGCGCAGCGCCTTGCACCATCAATCCTCGGCAGTTGTCGATATGGGCGGATAGGTAATACGCACGCCATCCACCCGCGCAAAAGGTGTGAGCTTATGCGCATGCCATTTGCCCGGCCCCATGATGTGGCGCACTTCGATGCCGTGAACCGTGAGCGCATCGGCGATCAATGAGCGATGACAACGCCACGGCACCGCTTCGGCACACACGATGGCCACGGTTTCCTTGCCGCCCAGCGCCATCAATTCGTCCAGGCCGCGGGCGAAATCCGCCGTCTGCATGTAATCCGCGTAGCCGCGGAAACTGGCATTTCTCCAGCCGGTGTTCACCGAGTCCTTGCGCGCATGCCGCAAACCGCCGAGTGCCGCCAGGTGCGTGTAGGCAATACCCTGCGCACTGAGACTTGCCGGCAGGGTTTCGGTGTTGAACTGAGGATTGTGAGCCGAGCGCGGCACCGTGCGCACGTCAACCAGCCGCGTGACGCCATGCTCGCGCAGCAAGGCGATCAATTCACCCAACGTGCGCGTCGAATGGCCGATGGTCCACAGTACGGGATGCGACTTGTCCATGCCAATGCCTCAGACACCAAAAAACAGGGCGGGTTGCCCCGCCCTGTTTCACGGACTCCGTCTTTGCCGATCAGGAAGCGTCCGAGGAGCCGATGTTCAAGATCTGCTTGCCACAACCATGATTGACGATCTCGGCGGCGGAGATATAAGCCGCCACCAAACCGGCAAACAAGCCGACGTAGCCCGCGATGTAGTTGAATACATCCAGACCGAGCCAGCCCAAAAGGCAATAGAACAGCACCGAAATCCACGCGGCCAACAGGAACAGGGAACGCGCCCAGCCGGCTTTGAACGATCCCAGCCACACGTAAAAAATGAAGATCGCCCAAACCAAATAAAACCATCCGATCGTGCCGGAGGAGTCTCCACCCGGCGCACTCATGTGGCCCATCCCATGGGAAGCGGTGAAGAAGTAACCCGCCGCGCCGAAGAAGATGATGGCATCGAGCGTGCGCCCATGGAAGAAGCTCAGGATTGCCATGACCCCGAGCACCACCGTGCCGAGGGTGAAGGCCATAACTGTGGCGTGCATGTTGGGCCCGGCTACCCAATGGGTGGTGAGCAAATTGCTCATCCACACGGTCAACCCGATACACATAAACCCAATGGTGGATGAAATGACCAGTCTGTTATTCATGGAATCAACCTCCAAGCTTGTGTAGACCGAGATAAATATCGAACCGCGCCAAAGAAAAGCCGAGAAGGACGCCAAGAACCCCCAAAACGGCGACCCGGACGGCGGCACTAGGTACAGCCCATGGCCGCAGATTGTCCAGCTGACTTTCAAGCCATCTGTACATCATCGTCAGTCTTGTCGCCATTTGCAGGAGTCAAAAACAGGGCGGGTTACCCCGCCCTGTTTGCAATCCCTGGATGGAATCCAGACGTTCAGGGTGCGTCCGTGCTGCCGGTATTCAAGCAGTTCTTGCCACAGCCGTGATTGATAATTGTTGCGGCAGAAATGTAGGCCGCCACCAAGCCAGAGAACAACTCGAGATAGCCACCGATGTATTCGAACACACCCATCCCCAGCCAGCCATGTAACGCATAGGCCAATCCAGTAAGCCACGCTGCCAACAAGAACAGCGAGCGCGCCCAGCCGGACTTGAATGAGCCGATCCATACATAGAAGAAGAATATTGCCCATACCAGACTGAACCAGCCCATGGTACCGGATGAGTCGCCGGTGGTTGCCATTTGGCCCATGCCCTCGTGACCCAAGGTCATAAGCAACCCGGCGAAGCCAAAAAAGATGATGGCATCCAGGGTGCGGCCGTGGAAGAAACTCAGGATTGCCATGACGCCCAATACCACGCTGCCGAGCGTGAACGTCATGATCATGGCGTGCATGTTGGGACCGGCGACCCAGTGTGTCGGGGATAGTCCCCCCATCCAAAGCGTCAAGCCGATACACATAAACCCAATGGTGGATGAAATGACCAGTCTGTTATTCATGGAATCAACCTCCAAGCTTGAGACCGATAGAGAATTACCGAACGGCGCCGAAGGAAGGCGGAAAAGGCGCTGCGGACCCATAAAAACGGTGGTCCGACCGTCGGCAGTAGGTATAGACCATGCACTGCGAATTGCCAGAGACCGGACGTGACAGCCACGAAACTTCTTGAATCATGCCGGTAATTACTGCGAATTTGCAGAGTTCTGGCATAGTCATTATTTAAACAAACCAAAATCTGGCAGGCAAGCAAATCGCGTGCCTAGAAATCCACCAATTGGGAGACTGGACTGGAAAATCACTTCCGGTCGGAGATCCCGGCAGCACTCAAATAGCGGTCTTTCAGACCCACATAATGGGCTGCGGAATAACGCAGCATATCGCGCTCCTGCGCAGCCAGCGGGCGCAGCTTGCGTGCCGGGCTGCCGCGATACAGGTATCCGGACTCGACGCGCTTGCCGGGGCCGACCAGGCTCCCCGCCGCGAGCAGTACCTCGTCTTCGATCACCGCACCGTCCATCACGATGCTGCCCATCCCTACAAGACAGCGGTCGCCGATCGTGCAGGCGTGCAGCACGCACCTGTGCCCGACGGTCACGTCTTCCCCGACCGCCAGTGCAAAACCAGCGGGTGAATACGGCCCATCGTGAGTCACGTGCAAAACGCTCAGATCCTGGATGTTGCTGCGCGCCCCGATGCGAATGGCGTTTACGTCGCCGCGCACCACCGCGTATGGCCATAGCGACACGTCGTCGGCCAGTACCACCTGGCCAATGACCAGCGCGGTGCCATCCACATATACACGCTGCCCGAGGGCTGGCGTCTGCGACTGAAACCTCCGCAACGGCACGCCGTCACCCGCCCTGGCACGCAGCCGCGAGACGGGCCCGGCCGCGTGCTGCGCGGCGCAGCCCGGCGCTTGAAACCCGCGTGGTGACCCCCATGTCGTGCGCATGATAAAGTCCGGCCGCAATCCGGACGTTTGGGGAGAACATCATGGGCGTCACCGGTTACATCATCCTGGCAATTATTGTCATTCTCATCATTTACGCATTCGTACTCTACAACAACCTCGTAGTGCTGAAGAACAATGTCGCCACCGCCTGGTCGAACATCGACGTGCTGCTCAAGCAGCGCCACGATGAATTACCGAAACTGGTCGAGACCTGCAAGCAGTACATGGGCTATGAACAGCAGACCCTGGTGAAAGTCATGCAGGCCCGCGAAGGCGTGCAACAGGCACGCACCAGCGGCAACGTGGCTGCACTCGGCCCGGCCGAATCCCAATTGCGCGCCACCATCGGCAACCTGTTCGCCGTTGCCGAGGCCTATCCCGATCTCAAGGCTAATGAGTCCTTCCAGCAGCTGCAAAGCCGCATTACCGGACTGGAAAGCAGCATCGCGGACCGGCGCGAGTTCTACAACGATTCCGTAAACACCTTCAACACGCGCCTCGAGCAATTCCCAGCAGTGCTGATCGCGCGCAATTTCGGCTTCAAGGAAGCCAGCCGTCTGGAGATCGCTGCGGGCGACAAGCAAGACGTGAACATGAAGGCGCTGTTCAGCTGATCCGGGCGCAGGTCGCCTGTACTCTCTGTGGCCAATTAGGTGCCTGCTGTGCACGCTGCGGATCCCGGCAATTTCTGGTTGTGGACGATAGTGCTGTGCGTGGTGGCAGCGGGCGCGCTGGTCGCGGGCTTCATGTTCCTGCTGCGCGCCTGGGCGGTCGAGGAGACGCCAGTCTCGCTCGTGCGCTCCGCGGCTCAAGGCTACGTGAAACTTGAGGGACACGCGGACCTGATGCCGGGTGCGCCGATCATTTCGCCGCTGACCCAAAGCCGCTGTACCTGGTGGTCCTACAAAGTGGAAGAGCGCGCACGATCCGGCCGGAATCAGGGTTGGCAAGCCATCGAGCATGGCACCAGCGACGATTTGTTTTTGCTCCGTGACTCTACCGGCCAGTGCGTAATAGATCCCGAGCATGCCGAGGTGATCACGACGACCCGGACTGTCTGGTACGGGGACCAGCCACAGCCACAACGCGGACCACCCATCGGGGGATTTGGTCTGACTTCGCCGTATCGCTATGTCGAAGAGCTCATTGCTCCCCAGGACTTCATTTTTGCGCTGGGATTCTTCCGCACGCAGAATGCCAGCGCCGACGCCCTGGCCCTCAATCAGGACGTCGCCCAGTTGCTGCATGACTGGAAACAGGATCAGGCGGATCTGCTGCGACGCTTCGACAAAGATCACGACGGCCAGTTGAACGACCAGGAATGGGAAGTTGCGCGCCAAGCCGCGCGCGAGCAAGTGCTGGCTCAGGAACGCCAGGCCATGCAGCGCCCGCCCATGAACGTGCTGGCGAAACCGGAAGACGGGCGGCGCTTCATCATTTCCACGCGCCCGGAAAAGCAGGTGGTCCGGCGTTTCCAGATCGCAGCCGCGGGCTGCCTGCTGCTGTTTGTAATTGCCGGCGTTGCTGCCGGCTACAGGATTACGCTGCACCACCAGGCATCCACTGCGACCTACGTGGTCCCGAGCGCACAACCCTGATTTCCGCTACTGGAGTTGCGCAGCCTGATGGTCTGAATCCGGCGTGCTACCATGCGCCGCGACCCTCATCAGACTCCCGCACCGCACATGAACGACAACCCGCTGCTCGCACCGGACGGGCTGCCCCGTTTTTCCGAAATCCGCGCCGAGCACATTGAACCGGCGGTGGACACCGTGCTTGCCGAGAACCGGGCACGCATCACGCAATTGGAAGCCGGCGGCGCTCCCGACTGGGACGATTTCATTGAGCCGCTGGAAACTCTGGGCGACCGGTTGCACCGCGCCTGGTCGCCGGCAGCGCACTTGAACGCGGTGATGAACACACCCGCAATTCGCGCGGCCTACAACGCCTGCCTGCCCAAGATCAGCGACTACGACACCGAACTCGGTCAGAACGGCGTGCTGCAGAAACAATACGCTACGCTCAAAAACGGTGCGGCCTGGCAGGCTTACACAGCCGCGCAGCGCAAACTCATTGACGACGCGCTGCGCGATTTCCGCCTCGCGGGCGTGGACTTGCCGGCGGAAAAGAAAAACCGCTTTCGGGACATCATGCAACGCTTGTCAAAGCTGGAAACGAAGTTCGAGGAAAATCTGCTGGACGCGACCCAGGGCTGGGTCAAGCAGGTCACAAATGCAGCTCAGCTTGCCGGCCTTCCGGCCACCGCGGTAACACGGGCGCGCCACGAGGCGGAAACCCGCAAGCTCGAGGGTTGGGTATTCACGCTGGACTACCCGAGCTACGCCGCGGTCATCACCTATGCCGATGATCGCAGCTTGCGCGAGGAAATGTACCGCGCCTATGTCACGCGCTCCTCCGATCAGGGTCCCGATGCCGAACGCTGGGACAACAGCCAAAACATGCGCGAAATCCTGGGCCTGAGAACCCAAGCCGCGCGGCTTACGGGTTTCAAGTCCTACGCCGACTACTCACTCGCCAGCAAAATGCTGCACACACAGGAAGAAGTGCTGGGTTTCCTCACGGACCTGGTGCACCGCTGCCGTCCGGCCGGCCAGCGCGAATACGCGGAACTCCAGGAATACGCCTGTAACCGCGACCGCCTCGCAGAGCTCGCAGCCTGGGATCTGGGTTATTACTCGGAGAAATTGCGCGAACGGCGCTTTGCCATCTCGGACGAAATGCTGAAGCCGTATTTCCCGGTGACGCGCGTGCGCGACGGCCTGTTTTCCGTGGTGCGCCGGCTCTACGGCATCAGCCTGCGCGAAGTGGCGGGCGCCGACGTATGGCACCCGGATGTGGCCCTGTATGCCATAGAAGACGACACCGGCCGCTTGCGCGGGCGCTTGTATCTGGATTTGTACACCCGTCCCGGCAAGCGCAGCGGCGCGTGGATGGACGATTGCCTGAGCCGGCGCAAAACCGCGCACGGCATACAGATTCCCGCAGCGTATCTCACCTGCAACTTCGCGCCGCCCTTGGACGGCATGCCGTCATTGCTGACGCACGATGAGGTGGTTACGCTGTTTCATGAATTCGGCCACTGTCTGCATCATCTTCTGACGCAGGTGGATTACCCTTCGGTCGCCGGGATTAACGGCGTGGCGTGGGACGCAGTGGAATTACCGAGCCAGTTTCATGAAAACTTCGCTTGGACGCGTGAAGGCCTGGCGCTGGTGTCAGGCCATTATCAGACCGGCGAGCCGTTGCCCGACGCGCTGTTCCAGAGAATGCTGGCCGCGCGTCATTTCCAGAGCGCGCTGTTCATGCTGCGCCAGCTGGAATTCGGCCTGCTGGATTTCCGCCTGCACATGCAGGCAAACGAACATCCGGACGAGAACTTCATCGGCGCAACACTTGCGGCGGTGCGCCGCGAAGTCAGCGTGACACCGGTGCCCGAGTGGAACCGCTTCGCCCACAGCTTCTCGCACATCTTCGCCGGCGGTTACGCGGCAGGCTATTACAGCTATCTGTGGGCGGAAGTTCTGGCCGCGGACGCCTACAGCGCGTTCGAAGAGGCCGGCGTGTTCGACCGCGTCACCGGCAAACGTTTCATGGATACCATCCTCGCCCAAGGTGGCAGCCGCGAGGCCATGGAGCTGTTCACCGAATTCCGCGGCCGCGCACCGGTGCTCGGTCCCTTCCTGCGGTTGAACGGCATCGCCGCGTGATATTTGCAGTATCAAAATGATGATAGCAGCCTGGGCGAGCCGGCGAATTTATGCGACACACCGCTTCGCGCCGGCGAACGCCCATACATGGATGTATGGGCTGGCCAACCCGCCACGGACGGCTCGATGAATCCCGTTGAAACATGAGAATCGCCACTTGGGCGAGTCGGCGAATTTACGCGAAGCACTGCTTCGCGCCGCGAGCGCCCGGCCAAGGGCGAGAAGCGTGGCTTCGAGCGGGCGTACAAGGATGTACGCCCTGGACCGCGAGCGCAGCAGGACGCGGAGCGTTGCGGGCCGGGCTGGCCAACCTGCCAAGGATGGTGCCGTGAGCCGGATGCATCCATGAAAATAGCGACTTGGAATATCAACAGCCTCCGCGTGCGTTTGCCGCACGTGTTGCGCTGGCTGGAAACCCACCAGCCGGACGTGCTTGCGCTGCAAGAAACCAAGACCGAGGACCGCGACTTTCCGGTCGGTGAATTCGAGCGTGCGGGTTACCATGCGGTGTTCGCCGGACAGCCCACCTACAATGGCGTCGCGCTCCTGAGCCGTGAACCGCCGGAAGTCATCGCCACCGCTCTGCCCGATTTCGAAGATGTGCAAAAGCGGGTGCTGCTGGCCAGGTACGGCGAGCTGGCGGTGCTGGATTTGTATGTGCCGAACGGCCAGAGCGTGGACTCCGACAAGTACCGCTACAAGCTCGACTGGCTGGCACAACTCGATCTCTGGACGGCACAACTGCTGCGCGACCATCCGCAGCTCGTGATGTTGGGTGATTTCAACATCGCTCCCGAGGACCGCGACGTCCATGACCCGGCGGCTTGGCAAGGCCAGGTGCTGGTCAGCGATCCGGAACGCAACGCGTTCCGGCGGCTGCTCGACCACGGTCTGCGCGACAGTTTCCGGCTGCACACCGATGGCGGCGGGCATTACAGCTGGTGGGATTACCGTGCGGCCGCGTTCCGCCGCAACCAGGGTATGCGCATTGACCACATCCTGCTGTCGCCGGCCCTGGCCGAGCGCTCCGCCGCTACCGTTATTGACCGCGAGCCGCGCAGTTGGGAGCGGCCTTCGGACCACACGCCGGTCACCGCCGAACTCAGTGGTCCCTGAACCTGCACGCCGTCCAAGTGACGGCGTACACTTTGCCGCAGCGAGGAAATGGCATGCATACCCAACGGCAAGCCGATGGTGGCAAACAGCCGGCGACGCGCCGGCTGGGCCATTACATCAATGGCGGGCCGGTAGGCAGCAATGCAGGGCGTTGCGGACCAGTATACGAACCGGCGAGCGGCACACCTGCTGCAGAACTGCTGTACGCCGGTGAAGCGGAAGTCGCTGCGGCGATAAACGCCGCGGCCGCAGCATTTCCCCGCTGGGCCGCCGTACCGCCGGCCCGCCGTGCACAGATATTGTTCCGCTACCGCGACCTGTTGCTGCGTGAGAGCGACGCCCTCGCCCTGCTGATTACGCGCGAACACGGCAAGACGCTCGACGATGCGCGCGGCGAGTTGCGCCGCGGTATCGAGGTCGTGGAGTTCGCCTGCGGCATTCCGCATCTTCTCAAGGGCGAGTTTTCCGACAGCGTTTCCTCCGGCATTGACAGCTGGTCGCTGCGCCAGCCGCTCGGTGTGTGCGTCGGCATCACGCCGTTCAATTTCCCCGCCATGGTGCCGTTGTGGATGTTTCCGATTGCCATCGCCTGCGGCAACAGCTTCGTGCTCAAACCCTCGGAGAAAGACCCCTCCTGCCCACTGCGGCTGGCGGAGCTGTTCACCGCGGCCGGCCTGCCGCCGGGCGTATTCAATGTGATAAACGGGGACCGCCAGACCGTGGACGTGCTCCTCGCCGAGCCCCGCACGGCGGCGGTGAGTTTCGTGGGCTCCACGCCGGTCGCCGAACGCATCTACGCCGAGGCCAGCCGTCACGGCAAGCGCGTGCAGGCACTCGGCGGCGCCAAGAATCACTTGGTGGTGATGCCGGACGCGGATACCCGGCAAGCGGCCGACGCGCTTATCGGCTCGGCTTATGGTTCAGCCGGTGAGCGTTGCATGTCGGTGTCCGTGGCGGTAGCGGTAGGCGCGTCCGCCGAACCGCTGGTGGACGCGCTCGCCGAGCGCGCCCGCAAGTTGCACGTCGGACCGGGCAGCCAAGCCGCCTCGGAGATGGGACCGCTGGTGACCGCCGCGCATCGTGCACGCGTGCTTGCTTACGTGGAAGCGGGTGTCGCCGAAGGCGCCGAGCTGGTGGTGGACGGCCGTGGACTGTGCGTGACCGGTCATGATGCGGGATTTTTTCTCGGTCCCTGTCTGTTTGACCGGGTCACGCCCGCGATGCGCATCTACCGCGAGGAAATATTCGGGCCGGTGCTGGTGGTGCTGCGCGTGCGCGATCTGGATGAAGCCATCGGACTCATCAATCGACACGAATACGGCAATGCGGCGAGCCTTTTCACCCGGGACGGCGCCGCCGCGCGCCGCTTCAGCCACGCAGTACACGCCGGCATGGTGGGCATCAATGTGCCGATCCCCGTGCCCATGGCGTTCCACAGTTTCGGCGGCTGGAAGCGTTCGCTGTTTGGCCCGTTGCACGTGCATGGCCAAGACGGCGTGCGCTTCTACACTCGCTTGAAAACCGTGAGCGCGCGCTGGCCGGAAGCCGGAGCCGCAGGGCCGGATTTCAGTCTGCCGGCTTAGCCGCCCTTCTCGCCGGCTGGCTCACTCTGGAAGCCCTTCACCAGGCGATCGAACAACAAACCGTAGGCCACCGCCAGCGGGATTGCGACAATGGCGGCGGCCGCCATCAGCGACTGCCAGTAGTAGATGTCACCGCGGATCAGCTCGGTGGGCACACCGGCGCTCACCGTGCGGCTGGCGGTGGAGCTGACGAACACCGCCGCGTAAATGTAATCACTGAGCGACAGCGCAAAGGCAAACACCACGCAGGTGGCGATCCCGGGTCCGGCAAGCGGCAACGCCACGCGCAGGAACGCCTGCCAGCGGCTGCAGCCGTCAATCAGCGCCGCTTCTTCCACCTCACGCGGCATGGACTTGAAGAATCCCAGCAGCAGCCAGGTGCAAAACGGTACGGTGATCGTGGGGTACACCAGCACCAAGGACCATACGGTATTGGCCGTTTGCAGGAAGGTGACGATCCGATACAGCGGGATGAACAGCAGTGTCGGTGGAATCAGGTACACGAGGAAAATTGCGATGCCGGAGCGCTCGCCCCAGCGTCCCGCGAGCCGCGACAGGCTGTAGGCCGCCGGCAGCGACAGCAGCAGCGTGATGATGACCACGATCACGCCGATGTAGAACGAGTTCCACAGGAAAATCGGGTAATTCGTACCGGTGAACAGCAAGGTGATGTTCTTGAACGTCGGGGCCAGATTGTATTTGAAAGGGTCGTTGGCGACGTTGTAGAGGTCCTGGTCCTGCTTGAATGAGGAAATGACCATCCAGGCCGCGGGGAAAATCGCGAAAATGGCAAACAACCCCAGCCCCGCCCAGAACCCCAGTTTGCGTAACCACCGCATCATCGTGCCCTCCCGCTAGCGCTCTTCCGCGCGGTATGCCATGCGCAGCGCCAAAATGGCGACCGCCAGCAGGATCGGGAACATGAACAACGCGATCGCCGCACCCTCGCTGAGGGCGCCACCCTCGATACCCTTGAGATAGGCCCAGTACGGCAGCAGTTGGGTCGCATAACCCGGCCCGCCGCGGGTGGTGATGGCCACCACCGTCATGTCGCCGAACACCAAGAGCGCGGTGAACATCGCCGCGACCACCAGGATCGGCAGCAGCGCCGGTATCGTGATCTGGAACAGCACGCGGAAAAACCGCGCGCCGTCCACCTGCGCTTGCTCGAAGATATCACGCGGGATCGAGGTGCGCCCGGCGAGCACGATGATGGTGGCCAGCGGCAGCAGCCGCCACACGTTGATGGTCACGATCGAGGCCAGTCCCAGCCACTCGCGGCCATAGTAATACAGGTGATTGGCGGGACCGAAGATCGTACCGGGACCCAACAGGTGGATCTGGCGCAGGATCCAGTCCACCGGGCTGAATTCCGAGTCAAGCAACCACAACCAGTTCACCGCCGCCAACGACACCGGCATGGCCCAGGGCAGAATTATCAATATTTGCCAGAACCATTTGCCGCGGAAATCGTGCGCCAGCAGCTCCGATTCCGCGGTCGCCAGCACCAGTGTGATGATCAGGGTGGCGGCCGTGACGATCACGCTGTTGCGCAGCGCCAGGGGAAACGCCGATTCGTGTACCGCACTGATGAAATTCGCCAAGCCCACGAAGTGATGGATGCCGGGGTTGCCAATGGTGGCACTCGACAGGCTGAGTGCGATGGCCAGGCAGAACGGCAACCCCACGAGCGCGGCGATGTACACCAGCGCCGGTGCCAGCATCAGCGTGCCCAGCAGGCCCTCGCGGTCACCCACCCCGATACGCGCCGCGGCTTCAGCGCGTGCCATTGTTGACCCGCAGGCCGGTGGCCGGATCGAAAAGCCGCAGATGCGTACGCTCCACCGCGAACTCGCGCGTTTCGCCAACGCGTAGGCCGGCGGCCACCGCCGGTGCTGCCTTGGCGATCAGCTTCTGCGGCTTCGCACCGTTCTCGAGCTGGCCGTACACCTGCCATTCCGCTCCCAGGAATTCGAGTTCGATGATATGCACGGCCAGGCGCAGCGCGTCCGCGCCTGGCGCAGCCGACAACACGGGCCGCAGGTATTCCGGTCGGAAACCCACGATGCGGCCGTCGCGTTCCAGCAGGTTCATCGGCGGGGTGCCGAGAAACGCCGCCACGAAAGTGTCGGCCGGCTGATCGTACAACTGCTGCGGCGTGCCTACCTGACGCACCCGGCCGCTTTTCATGATGGCGATGCGATCGCCCATGCTGAGCGCTTCGAGCTGGTCATGCGTGACGTACACCGTGGTGATGCCGGTGCGCTCGTGCAACTGGCGCAACTCGCTGCGCGCCATGGCGCGCACCTGGGCGTCGAGCGAACTCAGCGGCTCGTCGAAGATGAACAGCGTGGGATCACGCACCAGCGCACGCGCCAGCGCGACTTTCTGTTTTTCGCCGCCGGAGAGTCGCGCCGGCCGGCGCTTGAGCAGCGGCTCGATGCCGAGCAGCGCCGAGGCCCATTTGACCTTGGCCTCGCGCTCGGCGCGCGGCACGCGCCGCGCCTTGAGCGGAAACGCAATGTTCTCCGCCACCACCATGTGCGGATACAACGCGTAGCTCTGGAACACCATGGACACGTTGCGCGCACGCGGCGGCAGGTGCGTGACCGGCTGCCCGCCGATCAGCACCTCGCCGGCGCTTGGCATCTCGAGTCCGGCAATCATGCGCATCAGGGTGCTTTTGCCGCATCCCGACGGCCCGAGGATCGCCAAGAACTCGCCCTCGGCAATCGCCAAGTCAACGCCATCTACTGCGTGGATGTTGCCGTAGTGTTTTTTTATGCCCCGCAGTTCAAGCGTCGCCATGCATCAGACTCGCACTCCGCAATACCTCACTTGGCTGGACAACCGACGAAGCCCAGCTTTTTCCACTTGGCGACGATGCTGGCAATCTGCGCGGCCGTGTCCTTGACCGCCTGCGCCGGAGTTTTTTCCCCGCGTGCGGTCTGCGCCATCATGGTGCTGAGCAGGTGTGTGTTGTACACCTCGCTCACCGCCGGATTGGCGAAACCCGGATAGCCTGGCCATGCAGTCCAGGTGGCGGCATTGCGCAGCACTTCGAGTTTGTCAGCGGGTTTCGAGCCCCAGGGATCGTGCGCCAGCCAGCCGCCCTTCTCGAACAACTGCGGCACGGACTTGGGGAAAGCCGGGAAATTGTACAGTTCGCTCTCGTAGGTCGCCCAGCTGTAATTGGCGGTGAGGTCAAGCAGGAATTTCTCGGCCGCCCGCTTCTGCTCTGGATTTGTGACGTACTTGGGCATCACGTAGATGAACCACACGTGCGAGGTCTGGTGCACCTGACCGCCGGGGCCCTTGAGGCCGGGGCTGAAGCCCGTGTCCTCGGCGTTCGCGGGAGCGGATGCCTGCGCAGTGCGGTAGAACGAGATGGAGTTCTGGATATAGGAAAGCTGACCGGAGACGAATCCCTGGTTGTTGGAGGCTGGGTTCCAGGCAAACACCTCCGGAGTCTCCGCATCCTTGAACAGCTTGGCCTGGTATGCCACCGCCGCCACCACTTGCGGCGAGTCCAGCGCCACGTCACCGCACTTGTCGAACACCTCGCCACCGTAGGACCAGATCAGCGAACGTGTGTAGAACTCGGAATCGAGTTCCGGCGACATGCCCACACCCACCGGGATGCCGGTCTTCTTGAAGATCTTCACGCCGCCGTCATACAGATCCGCGTAGGTGTGCGGGCCGGTGGGATAGCCAGCGTCTTTCCACAGCGACACGCGGTAATCGCCCGGGTCCGGTACCCAGCCGTGACAATAGCCATACCATTCGTGCTTGATCGGCAGATAGGTCTGGCTGGTGCAAACCGCCTCTTGCTTGCCGAACGCCTGCTCCGCTGCATGGTTTACGGCATCGAGGTTCTGCAATCCCTGAATGAATGACGCCGGCGGCGATATCATCTCGAACAGCGTCGCACCTTTGCCGGCGGCCACCGCGGCGGCCAGTGTCGGCACCAGATCACCCAGATTGATGTGCTGCACGGTGACCTTGACATTGTTCTGTTTGCCCCACTCCTGCGCGTAGGGGTCGAACCACTTGTCGTAGCGCGGCACGAAATGGCTCCATTGGGTAATAGTGAGCGTGGTACCCGTCGGGAATTTGGCCGGGAAGTTCATGGAGCCGAACTTCGAGGGGAAATGCACGGGCGCGGGCTGGGGAACCGCCGCCATTACGGACGCTGACAGCAGCAGCGCTGCAAGCGTGACACTACATTGCGACAAGTATCTTTTCATGGCTAACCTCCTCGACTGGATAAACTGCGACAGAGCCGCCCCGGTGACCGTCCTGAGCAGCGGCCGTGCGGGTGCCCCTTTAAGGGCACCCGCGATCGAGCCGGAAAACTACCAAGCTAGAATTTATAAATGGCGCTGAGCGAGATCTGATTGCCGCTGGTGGTAGTCACTGCGGGCGCCGTCGCGGCCGTGGTGCTGTCCAGGCTGGCATGCATCCACTCCACACCGAATCCGAACGGACCATCGCCGAAAATCAGGTCTGCGGCGTATTGCCGGGATTTCAGCAGGCCGCTGGCGCCATTTCCGATCCAGGTGATCACATCGCTTTCATTGGGTTGCGCGGTGGCATAGGACACATACAGGCCCCAACTGGGTGTGAACTTGTAGCCACCCTGTGCGTAAATACCGTGCTCACTGATGTTGCCGAACTGGGCAAGCGCCCCGAAAACCTGGCCCAAGCCCTTGCCGGTGTAGGCGGTGGCCACCACTGACCACGGACCGGGATGCCAGCCGGTGCCGATTTCCAGGGCCGAAGAAGTGATCGTGCCGGTGATCGGCGTGGGCGAAGTGCCGGTCACACCGCTCAAATCCTCACTGCTGTAATGACCAACCACGAATCCGTGCCAGTCGCCCTCCTGTGCATGCAGGCGCGCCTCGATCTGCGGACGGAAGTCTACATTCGCGGCGGTATCGAAATTGGTGTTGGAGCCGGGGCCATTCCAGGAACCCGAAAACGCCCCCAGATCCAGCCGCCATGCCATGGAATCCGACGACGACTGACCCAGAGCCTGCGAGTACACCACGCCCGGGAACCGCCAGCCGATCATGCCGCTCCCGAAGCCCAGCGGAAAAGCGATATGTGCGAGGGATTCGGGAATCGCATCTATGGGAAACAGCAGATCCCATTGCTGGCCGATGGTGAAGCTGCTGCCACTGTCGGCGTTTGAAACCTTCATGAACGCCTGCCGCAATCGCGGCGTCTGCTGCTGCGAACTGTACGCCCCAGCGCCGTTGAAGCCGCCGAAGAAATCGCCTTCCAGATGCCCGCTCACCGTCCAGCCATTCGAGAGGCTGACCCCGGAAATGTCTATCCAGGCACGCGTATTGCGCACATCGAAGCCCGAGAGATTATGGTTCGAGCCGGCATTGGTCACCGGCCATTCCGCGTTCTGGCCGTTGCCGAAAGTGAAGTCCTGGTTTTGCCAGAAGAAGCTGGTGCTGACAAAACCGTGGAAGCTGATGGTGGGACCGGAACTCGCGGGTGGATCCGCAAATACTGCGGTGGCAAAAAACAGAGAAGCTATCAAACCGAAGATTACGCCTGTCTTGATGCTGTTCTTGCTCATGGCGATTCTCCCCTGGGAAATCACAAACGGATTGAGTGTTCGAATGGGCCGGTCAAGGCCTTGAGATACGCAAGGTTTTACTCTTGGCTGCTCCTTCCTGTCAAGCACCATCCACGCACTGGGCAACTGCAATCCACATATAACAACTCAGTTGACTACGCAACTGGCAACGCTAAGTGGTTATTTAAATTGAGCAAATAGCGGCGATTCATCACATGCGGCGATTTGCGCGCGGCCTCTCCGGCTTCGGTTGTCGTCCCGGGGCTGATTCAGGCTCTTGCGGAGCACAGTACTTAGGCATATAACCTTTGGCGCTCGATAACTATGGGAGGAGATCTCAATGGCAGAACAAGCTAATCCCCAGGCCAATCCGGCGGCATTGGGGCTGATATGTTTCGGACTCACTACCGTCATGTTGAGCCTGGTCAACGCCGGCATGGTACCGAGCGGTAGCTTGGCGGTCGTGCTGCCGCTGGCCTTCATCTATGGCGGCCTCATGCAAATCGTGGCCGGGGTGCTCGAAGCTAAAACCGGCAACACGTTTGGCATGACCGCGTTTATTTCGTACGGTGCGTTCTGGGTATGGTTCGCGTTGCTGCTCTGGCTCGGCGGCATGAAGTCACTGGATTTGTCCGGTGTCGGCAACGGGATCAACGTTGCGCTGATCCTGTGGGGCTTTTTCACTCTGTACATGTGGGTTGGAACCTTCAAGCTGAACTGGGCCCTGTGGTGGATATTCCTCACCCTGTGGGTTACCTACTTCCTGTTGGGCATCGGCGGGCTGACCGGCAGCAAGACGTTGGGCCTCGCGGGCGGCTGGCTGGGCGTGATCTGCGGTGTCATCGCGATGTACACGAGTTTCGCGATCGTCACCAACAGCACCTTCAAGCGCACGGTGCTGCCGCTTGGACCGATAGGCGGCTGATACACCAAAGCAAAAGTGCGGGGGCTGTAAACGGCCCCCGCTGTTTTTCAGCGGCAGCGTGGCAGGCCGCGCGAGTCGCGTAGATAATTGCAGAAATTCCTGGGATGCAGGAGGTTGCAGTCATGGCTGTCAATGTGAAAACCGAATTCTCCGAGGCCGAAATCGCGGTCCACTGGCGCGAGGAACCGCTGATTCCGCCGCCGGTGGAATTCATCGGCCAGGCCAACATGACCGATCCGGTAGTGTTCGAGCGCATGGCGCTGAAGAACTTTCCCGAATGCTACCGTGCTTACGCCGATCTGCTTTCCTGGGACCGTTACTGGACGCATACCTTCGACGGCTCGCAGGCGCCGTTCTGGAAATGGTTCGTGGGCGGGGAACTCAACGCCTGCTACAACTGCGTGGACCGGCACCTCGCGAAACGCCGCAACAAGGCGGCGCTGTATTTCGTGCCGGACGCCGAGGGCGAACCGATCGCCGCAATCACCTACCAGGACCTGTGGGTGCGGGTGAACGAATTCGCCGCGCTGCTGCGCGATTTCTCCCATTTGAAGCGCGGCGACCGTGTCACGTTGCACATGCCAATGGCGGTGGAAGCCGTGATCACCATGCTCGCCTGCGCGCGTCTGGGCGTGATCCACTCGCAGGTATTCAGCGGCTTTTCCGGCAAAGCCTGCGCCGACCGCATCGTGGATTCCCAGAGCCGCGTGCTCATCACCATGGATGCCTATTACCGTGCCGGCAAGCTGCTGGACCACAAGGAGAAGGCCGACATCGCGGTCAGCGACGCGCAGAAGCAAGGCCAGAAGGTGGACCAGGTGCTGGTGTGGCAGCGCCACCCCGGCAAACACTCGGCCGCGACGCCGATGGTCGCGGGCCGTGACCACGCGGTCAACGAAGTGCTGGTGAAGTACCGGCGCCAGCGCGTCGCGCCCGAGCGCCTCGCTGCCACCGACGGCCTGTTCATCATGTATTCGAGCGGCACCACCGGCAAGCCCAAGGGCTGTCTGCACGCGATCGGCGGCTATCTCGCCTGGTGCACCGGCACCGCGAAGGACGTGCTGGATGTGAAACCCGAGGACGTGTACTGGTGCATGGC
The DNA here is from genome assembly GCA_035279405.1 of Gammaproteobacteria bacterium. Classification (NCBI taxonomy): domain Bacteria; kingdom Pseudomonadati; phylum Pseudomonadota; class Gammaproteobacteria; species Gammaproteobacteria bacterium. The sequence goes on along the minus strand of DATEHU010000034.1, from coordinate 213,989 downwards.
CGACATCGGCTGGATCACCGGCCATTCCTACATCGTGTACGGACCGCTGGCGCTTGGCGCCTCGTCGGTCATGTACGAAGGCGTGCCCAATTACCCGGACGCCGGCCGGCCGTGGCGCATCGCTGAACAACTGGGCGTCAATATCTTTCACACCTCGCCCACCGCGGTGCGCGCACTGCGTCGCGAGGGCCCGGACGAACCGAAGAAATACAATCACCATTTCAAACTCATGTGCACCGTGGGCGAGCCCATCGAGCCGGAAAGCTGGCGCTGGTATTACAACGTCGTCGGCAAGGGCAAGGCGGCAGTGGTGGACACCTGGTGGCAGACCGAAACCGGAGGGCATTTGATCTCGACATTGCCCGCGCTTGGCGCCATGAAAGCCGGTAGCGCCGGCCCCGCGCTGCCCGGCGTGCATCCGGTGATTTACGACGACAACGGCGCGGAGATTCCGCCGGGCACCGGCCGCGCCGGCAATCTCTGCATCCGCAATCCCTGGCCGGGATTGATGCAGACCATCTGGGGCGATCCGGATCGCTACGTGAAGACCTATTTCGAGCGCTACTGCAAAAACAAGAAAAGCAAGAACTGGGAGGACTGGCCGTATTTCCCGGGCGATGGTGCAGTCCAGGCCGCGGACGGTTATTACCGGGTGCTCGGTCGCATTGACGACGTGATCAACGTCGCCGGCCATCGCCTGGGCACCAAGGAAATCGAATCCGCCGCCATGACCGTGGCGGAAGTTGCCGAAGCCGCCGTGGTGCCGGTGCCGGACGAAGTCAAAGGTCGTGTACCGGAAATCTATGTGTCACTTAGACCTGGCGCGGCCGCGAACGATGCGATGGCGCAGCGTGTGTCAAAAGCCATCGAGACCGAAATCGGGTCCATCGCCCGGCCGCGGCGCGTGTGGATTGTGCCCGACATGCCCAAGACGCGTTCCGGAAAAATCATGCGCCGGGTACTCGCCGCGCTCTCGGCGGGCCGCGACCCCGGCGACATCACCACGCTCGCCAATCCGGAAGTGGTGGAGAAAATCCGCGCTCAAGTGGCACAGCACTGACGTTAATCAGTTGCTTAGGGCTCCCAACAAGATGTACACCAGCGATAAATCCCCCCGCGCCAAACGCACCCCCCTTTGCAAAGGGGGGTGAGGGGGGAATTCAGGTATGCCGAGTAAGTTATCACTACATATTTTGTTACACGCTCACAGACAAGCAGAATAATTGCGTTTTCGCCGAGCTAGCCGTCAAACCTCAAGCACTCAAAGCCCAGTCCACCGCCGCGCGCGCGTGAATCTCGGTGGTATCGAACAGCGGGATGCCTGCGCCGGGCGAACCGCCGAACAGCGTGAACTCGGTACAGCCGAGAATGGCGCCTTCGGCGCCCGCCGCCGCAAGACGGCGGATTACGCCGAAGAACGCCTGGCGCGATTCCTTCCGTACCACGCCCTTGCACAGCTCCGCGTAAATCATGCGATGCAGCACCTCGCGGTCATCGGTATCCGGAATCAGCACACGCAAGCCGTGCTGCTCCAGGCGCAGCTGGTAAAAATCCTTCTCCATGGTGAAACGGGTGCCGAGTAAAGCTACGGTGCGGATGCCCCGATCCTTGACCGCCTTGGCCGTGCCATCGGCTACGTGAATGAGCGGCAATTTCACAACGGTTTCGATCTCGGGCGCCACGAGATGCATGGTGTTGGCGCAGATTACCAACCCTTCGGCGCCGGCGCGCTCCAGGCGTTTGGCTGCATCCACCAGCAGACGGGCCGCGCCGGCCCAGTCATCGGCATGCTGCAGGCGCTGCAATACGTCGAAATCGAGGCTGTAGAGCAGCAGCCGCGCTGAATGCAATCCACCCAGGCGCTCCGCCACCAACTGGTTGATGCGCGCGTAGTAATGCGCTGTGGATTCCCAGCTCATGCCGCCGATGAGGGCGAGCGTCTTCATGATTGAGGCACGGGTTGCGGATCGCGCCGCAGCGAGTGGCCTTCGGTATTGAAAATCACGCGGTTGAAATCCAGCGTTTGCGGCGGCGCAAACAGCAGGTAGAAATACTTGAAAGTCTCCGCGAATACATAGCTTTCCATGGCGTCGGTTTTCTGCTTGGTGATGACGCTGGCGAGCGCGGCATAGCCGTCATTCGTGCGGCAGTATTTCACGAACTCGTCGAACATGCGTTTACCCATGAGGCGGTAATAAGGATCGCGGGTGTAGTGGTACAGATAATAGGTGGATTCGACGATTTCCGGGCGCAGTGGATATTCCGGATCCACGATTTGCATGGTGCGGTAATTCAGTGTATCGGGCTCGATGCTGTAGAGGTTCCACATCCTGAAAGACGAAGCTTGCAAGCGCCGGGCTTGAACAAGATCGCCTGACAGCACCAGTTCCGCGGGGAAATAGGCATCCAGCGCGCCGTATTCCGTGGCGGTGCGCTTGCCGGTGTACATGTTTGCATGGCCGTACCATAGCTCGCTGTCGCGTTCGTCGGCCAGGTACTTGTCCACGGCGGCGATGCTGGTCAGCCACATGCGCTGACAGTCTTCATCGCCAAACAGCTTCCAGCATTTGAGCTGGTATTCGTAATACGAATCAATGCCGCCGCTGATGTGCGAATCGTCATCGGTCCACTGGCCGGTTTCCACGTTGATGCCGTCGCCCACCAGCCCGATGGGCGAGCGGCGCTTGAAGGTTTCCACCAGTGCGCGCTTGGCTTTGGCATAGAACACCGGATTACCGGTGAGTTTGCTGAGCGTGCCGAATTCCAGGAGCAGCGTGCCGGTTTCCGCGGGATTGGAGTCCACGCCGCGCACCGCGCCGGTGCGCAGGTTCACGTAGCGGTACGGCAGTCCGGTCGGCGAATTGAACGCCGGCAGCAGGTGGGTGCCGAGGTCGTCCGCCAACGCCAGCAATCGCCGGTCCCCGGTCAGCTCGTAGCCCGACAGCAGCCCGCCCAGCAGGCGGATGTTGACTTCAAACACCTTGACGTAGATGTCCTTGTTGAAATCTAGTTTGGTATCAATCAACGCGCGATCCTCGGCGGCCTGCTTTTTCAGGCCCATGAGCACCAGCGTGTCCAGCGCATCCACTGGTGTCATCAGCAATGACTGCCCGGGCCCATACCAGTCGAACGGCCGCTTGCTCAAGGGCCGCAGTGCATCATGTCCCCAGGCATAACGCTTGTAGCCGTACCAGGCGTGCAGAAACTCCGCCTTAACGCGCGCTGCCATGCGCCGCGCTTCTGCGTTGCTCATGGTCGTGGCGGGCGGCGTCTGCGCGACGCCTGCACAGTGCAGCAGTAGCGCGATGATCGGGAGCAAAATTTTCACAGAAAGGCGCATAACAAAACCCCCGTTAACCACAAGCTGATTGCTCAGAGCTTGCGCAACACCCTGAGCACCTCATAGCACGCGCCCATGGTGTGGTAATCGCATTTGCCGGCGGGACTTTTCTCATCGCTGTATTTGTGGTTCTCGCGGTCCAGGATTCGGTACCAGCCGCCGTATTCATGATCCACGAAATGGCGCCACGCGTACGACCAGATCCGGCCATACCAGCTCCAGTATTGCGCCTCGCCAGTGCGCGCCGCAAGCAGCGCCGCCGCCGTGAGAGTTTCGGCTTGCACCCAGAAGTATTTGTCGGTGTCGCAGGGTTTGCCCTCGGGGTCAAATCCGTAGTACATGCCCTCGAATTCATGATCCCAGGAACGGCTCAGGGCCACATCGAAGAGTTCACGCGCGCGCGGCAGCAGCCACGGCTCCGGCCGGTGCCGTTCCAGGATCAACAGCAACTTGGCCCACTCCGTCTGATGGCCAGGCTGAAAACCCCAGGGGCGAAACAGGTGCTTGGGGTTGTCGCGGTTGTATTCCCAGTCAGGGTTCCAGTTTTCATCATGGTGCTCCCACACCAACCCCCCGGCTTTGCGCGCCTGGCGGCGTGTCATGTGGTCGGCCAGCGTGCAGGCACGCTCCAGGTAGCGCGCTTCCGAGCTGGCCTCGAAAGCTGCGAGCATCGCTTCACACATGTGCATGTTGGCATTCTGGCCGCGGTAATTGCTGAAATTCCAGTCTGCATCGGCTTCATCGCGGTACAGCCCGGCCTGAGCGTCCCAGAAATATTTCTCCAGCAGCTTCCAGGTTTCCTCCATCCAGCCGTGGGACTGCGGCATATCCACCCTGAACGCGCAGGCGTAAGCCAGCAACACGAAAGCAAGCCCATAGCAATGATTGGTGCGATCTTCCGCGCGGCCATCGCTGAGCGTCCAGGCATAACCGCCCGTGCGTGCGTCGCGGTGCACCTCGCGCAGATAACGCACGCCATGGATTGCCGCATCGAGGTAAGCCGGATTGCCGAATTCGCGGTACGCCATGGCATAGTTGAAGACAAAGCGTGTGCTGCTCACCAGATGCCGATGATGCGTGTCATACACGCTGCCGTCATCCTTGAAGTAATGGAAAAATCCGCCGGCGGGATCTATGGCGCGGGGATGATAGAAGGCCATGATGCTGGCGATGTGTGTGCGCAGAAAATCGGGTGAATGGAAATCCGGCTGCATACTCATGAATGTTCCGCGAGGAATTGCTGCACTTCGGCCAACGTCGGCATGGATTCAAAGGCTCCATGACGCGTGACTGCAAGCGCGCCGCAGGCGGCGGCAAAACGCAGTGCGTTTTGCATGCGCGTCGCACCCGCGAGCCAGTCCGTCAACCCGGCGGCGCTCACCTTATCTCGCACCAGCCAGCTCAGCATTCCGCCTACAAACGCATCACCCGCGGCTGTGGCGTTTACGGTCTGCACGGCAAATGCCGGCAGAGTGATGCTGCCGGAGCGCGTGAAATGCCTTATCGGCGCCGCTGCGTTGGTGACCCACACCCATTGAGTGCGCCCGCGCCACAGTTTATCGAACACCGCGGCTTCGCCCCCCAGCGGTTCAGCCAGGAATGCCAGCTCTGCGGCACTCAGTTTCACCAGTTCGGCAGCGTGCAAGGCCTGCCAGATGCGCGGACGCGGGTCGGTGCTTTCGGGCCACAGGTTCAGGCGCAGGTTCATATCGAAGCTCACCAACGCCCCGGCCGTTTGTGCGCGCCGCATGCCCTCGAGGGTGACATCAGCAATCGCCGCTTCCGTCAGGCTGTTGGAGCAGGCGTGAAATACGGCAGCTTCGGCAAAACAGGCGCCATGGAAATGGTGTGAGCGGAACAACAGGTCCGCCGCCGGTGGTCGGTAAAAGCTGAACTGGCGTTCGCCCTTCGCATCCAGCGACACGAACGCCAGGGCGGTATGGGCCGCGCGCGTGCGTACCACATGCTCGGTGGATACGCCCGCTGCCCGCAGACTTTCCAGCAGGAAATCCCCGAACGAATCTTCGGCCAACATGCCCACAAAGGCCGCCGGTGTACCGAGTCTGGCCACCGCCACCGCAACATTAGCGGGCGCACCGCCCGCGTAGCGCACGAAGCGCTGCGGTGCGCCCGATTCCATGGAAGGTTCGGCGAGCAAATCCACCAGGGCTTCGCCAAAACACACCACGCTAGGCATGGGCAGGCGGCTCCGCCGGTGTGGCCAGCGATGTCTTTAGATCAGGCTTCGAGCCCCGGAAGCCGTAGAACACTATGTAGAGATAACACAACAGCGGGAGCAGGAAAGCATGATGCACACCGATATGGTCAGCCAGAACACCCTGCAGTTCCGGGATGACCGCGCCGCCCACGATGGCCATGATCAACAAGCTCGAGCCGCGGCTGGTCAGAGGGCCGAGACCCTCGATGCTGAGCGTGAAGATATTCGGAAACATGATGGAATTGAACAGGCCGATGCCGACGATGCTCCATACCGCCGTCATGTCATGACTCAACATGCTGGCAACCACCAGGAGTGCGGCAATGCAAGCATAGATGCCCAGCAGTTTGCGCGCGTCAATGCGTTGCAACAGCGCCGAACCGATGAATCGCCCGATCATCGCGCCGCCCCAGTAGAGCGAAACGAAACCCGCCGCCCTGACCTCCGGCATATTGCCGATGCCGGGTAATGAAATGTAATTGATCATGAAGCTGCCGATGGAAACTTCCGCCCCGACGTACAGGAAGATCGCCGGCACACCAAACAGCAGATGCCGGTGACGCAAGGCGGCGCGGAATGGATGTTCAGGCTCGGCACTGCGATTTTCCGCGATACCCACCGCCGGCAGGTGAAACAGATACACAATCAGCGCGAGCACGAACAAAGCCACGGCGATGCCGATGTACGGACCCTGGACCGCACGCGCCTGCTGTAATTGATAAGCCAGCTGCTGCGGAGCACTGAGTTTGGCAAGCGCCGCGCTGCTCAACACCGCGCCGGACAACAACAGCAAGCCTCCAAACTTGGGCGCCAGGGCCGTACCCAATGAATTAAATGCCTGCGACAGGTTGAGCCTGCTGGGTGCACCGCGCGGCGCACCCAGCAGGCTCACATACGGGTTGGCCGCCACTTGCAATAAGGTAATGCCGCTGGCCAGCACGAACAGCGCGCCAAGGAACATGCCGTAGGAAGGCATCGCCGCCGCCGGATAGAACAGCAGTGCGCCCAATCCCGCCACGCACAGGCCGACGATGATGCTGTTCTTGTAACCACATACCGCGACGACCTTGCCGGCGGGCAGCGACATGAGAAAGTAAGCACCGAAGAATGTGAACTGGATCAGCATGATCTGGGTGTAATCGAGCGCGAACACCGATTTCAGGTGTGGCACCAGCACATCGTTGAGTACTGTGATGAAGCCCCACATGAAGAACACGGCGGTCACTACGCCGAATGCCAGGCGGTTTTTGTTCATATGGCAGTGATTCCGCTGAGCCGCCCGAATGGGCCAGAAGGGCGGGCAGCACTATATTATGATTGCCCCGTGTTTCAAACCCTCGCCGGGATGCGGAATCTGAAGAGGAATCACAACATGCGCACGCGCATTTTTCACGCCACTTCATGCTTCGGAGTCGTGATCCTGCTGGCCGCCGTCACGCTCCCGGCCTACGCCGCGTCCGCTGCCAGCCAGGCCTATGATTCCGTAAATCCATTCATCGGCACTGGTGGCGGCGGCCACACCTTCCCCGGCGCCACGGTGCCCTTCGGGATGATCCAGTTGAGTCCCGATACCGCGATGCCCGATTTCAAGCACGCTTATGCATGGGCGGCAGGTTATCAATACGGCGATCACAGCATCCTCGGTTTTTCCGAAACGCATTTTTCCGGCAGCGGCCATTCCGATCTCGGTGACGTGCTGTTGATGCCGGGCGTGGGCAAGATTGAATGGGACCCGGGTAACCCGGACAAGCCGGGCAGCGGCTACCGTGCGGATTTCAGCCACAGGACCGAGACCGCGCAACCCGGTTACTACGCGGTGACGCTCGCGACCAGCGGCGTACGCGTGGAACTTACCGCCGGCCGGCGCGTCGGCTGGCATCGTTACACCTTCCCGAAAGACCAAACCGCACACGTACTGCTGGACCTGCGCCCGAGTATCTACGATTACCCCGGCAAGGTGCTGTGGGCGCGGCTGCGGGTGCGCGCCGATGGCACCGTCACCGGCTACCGCGAAACGCGTGGCTGGGCGCCGGGGCGGCAATTGTATTTTGCGATCCGCTTCTCACAACCGCTCAAGTCCCACGAACTGGTGAATCGCGAACAAAATATCGTGTACCAGGGTTTCAAAGGGCCGGCGCCCGACCCGACGGGTGTGGATGCGATTGCAGGCAAACAGCTCGAAGGCGCGTTCGAGTTCGGCAAACTCACGAGTCCGCTGCTGGTAAAGGTGGCGATTTCCACCGTCAGCGCAGCCAACGCGATCGCGAACCTCGATGCCGACGGCCAAGGCTGGGACTTCGACGCACGCCGCGCCGAGGCGCGGGCGGCATGGATAAAGGCGCTTTCGGCGATTGACGTGGAGGCGCCGCCGGACATCGAGAAGAGTTTCTACACCGCGATGTACCACGCGCTGATCTCGCCCAATGTCTCGATGGACGTGAACGGCGAATACCGGGGCCCAGATCACGCGGTGCATACCGCCAAAGGATTTACCTTCTATTCGAGCTGGTCGCTGTGGGATGTGTATCGCGCGGAAATGCCTTTAATGGCGTTCCTGCAGCCGCCACAGCGCATCAACGATTTTGCGGACTCGCTGATCGCGGCACAACAGGAAAGCCCGTTCGGCATCCTGCCGGTGTGGGCCTACGAGGGCCTGGAAACCTGGTGCATGATCGGCTACCACGCGGTACCGGTGATCGCCAACTTCTACATGCAGGGTTTCCGCGGCTTCGACGCGAATGCCGCGTTGCAGGCAATGATCGCGAGCGCCACCTATGCGCCGTACGGCGATCTCGGCGACTACATGAAATTCGGTTACGTGCCCAGCGACCGCGAACCCGAGTCGGTTTCCAAGACACTGGAATACGCCTTCGACGACTGGACACTGGCGCGGATGGCGCAAGCCATGGGCCACAAGAAAATAGCGGCGAAGTTTTTCAAGCGCGCCGAAAACTGGCGCAACGTGTTCAATCCGAAGACCGGCTTCGCGCAGCCCCGGCTTGCGAATGGGAAATTCCGCGAACCCTTCGATCCCGCCGCCGCCGGTGCGGGCAGCGGTTTCACTGAAGGTAATTCGTGGCAGTACTCGTGGTACGAACCGCAGGATATCGGCGGTCTGATTCATGAACTCGGTGGTGACGCCGGACTGGTCTCCAAGCTGGATCAGGTGTTCGACGCCAAAATCAATCCCAAGGTCTTTGCCAAACTCGAGGACGTGACCGGGCTCATCGGCTGGTATGCGCACGGCAACGAACCCAGCCATCACATTGCGTACCTGTACGATTACGCGGGCGAGCCGTGGAAAACCCAGCAGCGTCTCGCGCAAATCATGAACAGCCAGTACGCACCGACACCGACGGGCCTGGTCGGCAACGACGACTTGGGGCAGATGTCGGCGTGGTACATCTTCACCGCCTTGGGTTTCTATCCCGTCGCACCCGCCAGCAACGAATACGTGATCGGCCGGCCGTTCGTACGGCGCGCCACGCTGCACCTGCCGAACGGTCGGCAATTTACCGTCATAGCCGACAACTTGGACGACGCGCACCCCTACGTGGGCGCGGTCAGTATGAACGGCAAACCGTTGAACCGCAGCTATATCCGCGAGGACGAAATCATGTCAGGCGGTGTGCTGCGCTTTGTAATGCAGGCGACGCCGAACAAAACTTGGGCGACCTCGCCTGCCAGCCGGCCTTATTCGATGAGGGCTTATTGACCGTATGCTCGCGGCGCTCTAAAGGCGGCGCTCCGTCACCAACTGGTTAATACGCGTGTAGTAATGGGCGGTGGACTCCCAACTCATGCCGCCGATGAGGCCAAGAGTTTCATTGGTTGCGCCAAACCACATGCAGCTCGCTCGCAGTTATATCATCACGAACTGTAAGTATTCCTGAATCTGCATTGAGAGCTGAATTCGAGTTCACTGTCATGATTGTCAAATGACATCGACAAGTTTCAGATCGGCGCGAGCGCCACGATTCACTTAGCTCTCCAGCGGCCGTGACGCAAACGAGATCACCACCCTCGCCAATCCAGAACTGGTGGAAAAGCTCCGCGCACAGGTGGTGCAGCGTTGCTCTTTATTGAGATCCACAACAGCCCGGCACAGGATTTACAAATCCACCGACTGCGTGGAGTGGAAGTATTCCTAGTCGGCTAATTCAATATCCACAAACTTATACTTGTTACTTGCTGTGTGAACCGCTTGAATCACAACGGAGCGATTCACCATGGGCCCAATCACATCGTCGACAGCGTCCCGAAGATTATCCACATGTATAAACCCGCTTTCGACATGTATTTCGATCCAGTCTTTGTCCAAATGTACAGCACGCAAAATACCGTGCAACTCGGTTAGTTCTTCGCTTGAGCTTACCTGAGGCTCGACCATTTGATGTAATTGCTGGTTAATATTCCCACGAGAATCAGCTCCAAGACTTACTCGATGAGGATCCCCAGGTATTTTCAGCTCAATCCTCTCAAATGACCTGCCCGTGGGTGCAAGATTTCGTGCAAGTTTTAAGAACGTGCTCCTGTAACTGTCATCTCCCACAAGCCTTTTCAATTCCGTTGTGTCCTGTTGAGAAGAAGCGTCAACAATATCCAGGAAGTGGCGGGCAATTTGTTCAGGTTGAACGTTTTCTCGGAAAAAGTCAGACTGTAGCGGCTTCTGAATTGCTACAGCAAACTGATAACTTCCAGGAGCTGACTGGAAAAGCCACGGCCTGCATGCTTCTTGTATTTCTTTTGTCGGACGGCCCGTCCTTCGGTGTGCCGCTCCATTAAGAAACTCTATTGTTCTATAGAACATTGATTGAATCGTCTGAACTTTGTCAACGATCAAATCTAGCGGTGCACCACCAGTAATGACTTCACCACCCTTAACTGAAACAAGCACTTGTCCCGGCACAAAGTCTACATTGGCTTCTTGTTTTGAAGCCTCTGTCCATATAGCTTGCACTAGGGTTCTCAATTCGCCACGCGCAAAATTAGGAATGTCCGGATCGGCCAAGAGCGAATACGCAAGGCGCTCAGCCTCAACGAATTCGAATGCTTTAAACCATAGGGCCACGGCACTTACAGCGGTTACGCCCCTAGTTCTTGCCTTCGATACGTCAACTTCATCAAGCGCCCTACGTTCGGCCTGCGCAGCAGCACGGTACAACTCGCGTGCCCGCTTGATATTTCTTTCTAGCTGGGCTGACTGAGCCTCACTCGCCAGTTTTTCGCTGGCTGCATGATAATCAAGCCATGTCATCGCTTCTTTCTACAGTCTGAATCATTATGGTTTTTTCCTTGAACCCCACTACGCTAGCAATTGCCGGAATGTTGCTCACACCGCGCTTCGTTTGTTCGACTTTCTGTCTAAGACGCGTTTTCAATGTAGACTGAGTTCCACCGTCAACACCTGATACCTCCAAGCGCAGGCATCGTTCCAAATCATCTGCTCGCGTGCCCATCGGAGCAACATACCAATCTGCACCCGTTAGTGTTTCTGCACGCCTTACGGCAATCATATCTTCCTCAACTTCTATCGCAGCAAGACAAACACCATAGGCGCCACTTTCTGTAGTATCTATATTGTTTGCCCACGCATTGAGTGTTCTAACGGTCGGGGTTGCAAATTCTGCCGTCCTCTTAGTCGCCCTTTTATCACATTCTATCCTCATATCAACAGGAGAAACGTGGTGCCGGCTGAGGCAAATTGATACGGCTTCGTAAAAGGTGTCACTAATTGCGCGTGTGAGACCGGAGTGACGCTTGTAAAGCGCGGTCAATTCGAGAGGTTTTTTGTCATTTTCACTCATTGCTGAATTTCTAAAGGCCAATAGCTACAGGCTGAATGAAATCATCCAGAGATTCGTGTTGTCGTACATATAGCAACGCGTCTCGGGCGATAACATTAAACTATTCAACAGTCACAGATTTAGCCAGATTGCGCGGTTTGTCCACATCCGTGCCACGCGCGAGGGCGGTGTGGTAGGCAAGGAGTTGCACCGGGATGGCGTGTACGATGGGCGAGAGAATGCCGGCGTGGCGCGGCGTGCGGATCACGTGCACCAAGTTGCTCTCGGCGAAATGGCTGTCCGCATCGGCAAACACGAACAGCTCTCCGCCGCGGGCGCGCACTTCCTGCATGTTGGATTTCAGTTTTTCCAGCAGCGCGTCATTAGGCGCAATCACCACTACCGGCATGTCCTTGTCCACGAGCGCCAGCGGGCCATGTTTCAGCTCGCCGGCGGGATAGGCTTCGGCGTGGATATAGGAGATTTCCTTGAGCTTGAGCGCGCCTTCGAGCGCGATCGGGTAGTGAATGCCGCGCCCCAGGAACAGCGCGTGCTGTTTGGGTGCGAAGCGCTTTGACCATTCGGCAATTTGCGGCTCCAGATTGAGCGCATGCTGCACGCTGCCGGGCAGATGCCGCAGGCTTTCCATGTAGACGGCGAGTTTCTGCTCATCCAACAAGCCACGCACACGGGCGAGCGTCACCGCGAGCACGAACAGCGCGGCGAGCTGCGTGGTGAACGCCTTGGTCGAAGCCACGCCGATTTCCGCGCCGGCGCGGGTATGGAACACCAGTTCCGAGGCGCGCGGAATGGCGCTTTCCTGCACGTTGCAGATGGACAGGGTCTTGGCCTGGCCCAGCTTTTTCGCGTGCTTGAGCGCTTCGAGCGTATCGAGCGTCTCCCCGGACTGCGAAATGGTGATGATCAACTGACGCGGGTCGGCCACGGAATCGCGGTAGCGGTATTCGCTGGCGATCTCCACGCCGACCGGCAGCTTGGCGAAGCTCTCAATCCAGTACTTGGCGGTCAGGCCGGCATAATAGCTGGTGCCGGCCGCGAGGACTTGCACCGCATCCACATCCTTGAACACCGCCGCCGCCTGTTTGCCGAACAGCGCCGGCGTGAAGCCTTCCGAAATCGTGCTCTCCAGCGTATCCGTGAGCGCGTGCGGCTGCTCGTGGATTTCCTTCTGCATGAAATGTTGATAAGGCCCGAGTTCCATCGAGGCCAGCGATACATCACTTTCGTGCACCTTGCGCTCGACCGCCCGGCCGTCGCGGTCTACGATGCGGACGCGCTCGCGGCGCAGCTCAGCGACGTCGCCGTCTTCGAGATAAATCACCCGGCGCGTGGCGGCGAGCACCGCGGAAACATCCGAAGCGATGAAGTTCTCGCCCTTGCCCAGGCCGATGAGTAGCGGGCAACCCATGCGCGCGCACACCATGACTTCGGGAGCCTTGAGCGCGACTGCGCCGATGGCATACGCGCCGATCAGCTCATGCACTGCCTTTTGCAGCGCGGCAAACAGGTCATGGCTCTGCGAAAAGTGATAGTGAATCAGGTGGGCGATGACTTCGGTGTCGGTCTGGGATTCGAATTCATAGCCGAGTTTCTGCAGACGCGCACGCTGCTGCTCGTGATTCTCGATGATGCCGTTGTGCACCACCGCGAGCTCGTCGCGCGACACGTGCGGATGCGCGTTGGCTTCGGTGACGCCACCATGCGTGGCCCAGCGCGTATGGCCGATGCCGATGAAACCCTGCAGGCGTTCGGTTTTGGCCTTGCCGCGCAGCTCCGCCACCCGGCCCACGGTGCGTATCCGCCGGATGCCGCCGTTCAGCACTGCCACGCCCGCCGAGTCGTAGCCGCGGTATTCGAGCCGCTGCAGGCCCTCGACCAGCAGCGGCACCACGTCACGCCCGGCGACTGCTCCTACGATTCCGCACATTCCAAGGTTTCTCCTTAAACTTCCTATTGGGTTACCCGCTCATCATGCTTCGCGCGCTGTTTGGTGAGGAGTGAGGCCGCTCACTACGTTCGCTGTGAGGAAGTGAGGACTGGACACCTCACCAGGGCGCGAAGCGCCCGGCCTCACCCCTCACGCCTCATTTCCTCTGTGGCCGTTTCCATCCCGTCACAGTCTTCTGCTGTGCGCGCTCCAGGGTAAGCTCGCCTGCCGGCGCTTCCTTTGAAATCACCGAGCCGGCGCCGATGGTGGCGCCCGCACCCACAGTCACCGGCGCCACCAGCGAGGTATTGGAGCCGATGAATGCGTCGTCACCGATCACCGTGCGGTGTTTGTTCACTCCATCGTAATTGCAGGTGATGGTGCCGGCGCCGACGTTCACCTGCCGGCCGATTTCGGCGTCGCCGAGATACGCCAAATGATTAGCCTTGGTGCCCGCACCCAGTTGGCTGTTCTTGACCTCGACAAAATTGCCAATGTGCACTTCTTCGGCGAGCGCGGCGCCCGGCCGCAGGCGTGCAAACGGGCCGATGCGCACACGTGCACCGATGCTCGCGCCCTCCAGCACGCTGTTGGCGTACACCTCGGTATCGTCGCCGAGTTCGCAATCGCGGACCAGCACGTTCGGGCCGATACGCACGCGGTGGCCGAGTTTCACCCGGCCTTCGAATATGCAGTTGATGTCAATCACCACGTCGCGACCGCACTCGAGTTCACCGCGCACGTCGATGCGCTCGGGGTCGCGCAGAATTGCGCCGCGCTGCATGAGGTCCGCGGCGCGCACGCGACGCAGTGCGCGTTCGGCGGCGGCGAGCTGTGCGCGGTCATTGACGCCCGCGACCTCGGATTCATCGGCTACCGTGATGGCTGTCACCAAAACTCCCTCCCCCATGGCGGCCGGCACCACGTCCGGCAGATAGTATTCCTTCTGGGCGTTGTCGTTGCCGAGACTCTTCAGCCAGCGACGCAGCGACCCGGCCTGGCACGCCAGCGGGCCGGTGCTGACTTCGGCGATGCGCAGTTCCGCCGCGCTGGCGTCTTTCTGTTCCACCACCCGTGCCACCTGGCCTTCGGCGTCGCGCACGATCCGGCCATATCCGGTCGGGTCGGAAAGGTTCGCAGTAAGAATCGCAAGCTCGCCGCGCGTCGCGGCGGCGAGCAACTTCTGCAGCGTCGTCACACGCAGCAGTGGGACGTCGCCGTACAACACCAGCACCCGGTGTTCGTCGGGGATCTGCGGCAGCGCTTGCAGCACGGCATGTCCGGTGCCGAGCTGTTCTGCCTGGCTCACCCAACGCACGTCGAGATGTTTGAGCGCTTCTTGGACCTGCTCGCCGCCGTGACCGTACACCACATACATCGCGTCCGGCTTGAGCAAGGCTGCGGTGGCTACCACGTGTTCCAATAACGTGCGGCCGCCCAGAGGCTGCAATACCTTGGGCAGGTCGGAATGCATGCGCTTGCCCTGACCCGCGGCCAGGATGACGACGCTGAATGGCATGGTGGCCCGGTAACCCGGAATCAGGGAATTCTTATGATAAGGGAAAAACCAGGCGCCGCAGGGCCATCAATGCCCGCCGAGCTGCTTGCGGATTTTCTCCAGCGTGCGCAGCCGCGCCAGCGCTTCCATGAGTTCCGCCTGGGCGCGCACGATGTCCACCTCACCGGTCTGGTTGGCCAGGGCTTCCTCGGCGCGGCGCTTGGCCTCCAGCGCAGCAGCTTCGTCTATGTCACGCGCGCGCAGTGCAGTGTCGGACAGCACTGTGACCAGATGCGGCTGGATTTCAAGGATGCCGCCGGACACGTAGAAGATGGCATCTTCATCAGGCCCGGTTTTGACGCGCACGGTTCCGGGCTCGAGGCGGGTCAACAGCGGCGCGTGCCGCGGCGTGATGCCGAGCTCACCCATTTCGGCAGGCGCAAACACCATCTCGGCCTTGCCGGAGAAAATCTCCTGCTCGGCGCTCACCACATCTACATGAAAAGTCATGGGCATAAAGCTTCCCAGTGCGCGTCTTACAGAGACTTGGCCTTGGCGACCGCTTCGTCTATGGCGCCGACCATGTAGAACGCCTGTTCGGGCAGCGTGTCGTACTCGCCGGCCACGATGCCCTTGAAGCCGCGGATGGTTTCCTTGAGCGGCACATACTTGCCGGGCGAACCGGTGAACACCTCGGCAACGTGAAACGGCTGCGACAGGAAGCGCTGGATCTTGCGCGCGCGCTGCACCACGAGCTTGTCTTCCTCGGAAAGCTCGTCCATGCCAAGAATCGCGATGATGTCCTTCAGCTCCTTGTAGCGTTGCAGCACCGCCTGCACCGAACGCGCGGTGTCGTAATGCTCCTGGCCGATGACGTTGGGATCGAGCATGCGCGAGGTGGAATCGAGCGGGTCCACCGCCGGATAGATGCCGAGCGCCGCGATGTCACGCGACAGCGTCACCGTGGAATCCAGATGCGCGAACGTGGTGGCGGGCGAAGGATCGGTCAGGTCATCGGCCGGCACGTACACCGCCTGGATGGAAGTGATCGAGCCCTTCTTGGTGGAAGTGATGCGCTCCTGCAGCACGCCCATTTCCTCGGCGAGCGTCGGCTGATAACCCACGGCCGACGGCATGCGCCCGAGGAGCGCCGAGACTTCGGTGCCCGCGAGCGTATAGCGATAGATGTTGTCGATGAACAGCAGGATGTCGCGGCCCTCGTCGCGGAAGTACTCCGCCATGGTCAGGCCGGTCAACGCGACGCGCAGGCGGTTGCCGGGCGGCTCGTTCATCTGGCCATAGACCATCGCCACCTTGGAATCGTTCAAGCTCTTCAGGTTGATGACGCCGGACTCGGCCATTTCGTGGTAGAAGTCGTTGCCTTCGCGGGTGCGCTCGCCCACGCCCGCAAACACCGACAGGCCCGAGTGCTCCTTGGCGATGTTGTTGATGAGTTCCAGCATATTCACGGTCTTGCCCACGCCCGCGCCGCCGAACAGCCCGACCTTGCCGCCCTTGGCGAACGGGCACAGCAGGTCAATGACCTTGATGCCGGTCTCCAAGAGATCGGTGGAACCCGACTGCTCTTCGTAGCTCGGCGCGGCGCGGTGTATCGGCCAGTGATCGGCGGTCTTGATCGGGCCGGCCTCGTCCACCGGCTCGCCGAGCACGTTCATGATGCGACCGAGCGTACCCTTGCCGACCGGCACGGAAATCGGCGCGCCGGTGTTCTGCACTTCGAGGCCGCGCTTCAGGCCTTCGGACGCGCCCATGGCGATGGTGCGCACCACGCCATCGCCCAACTGCTGCTGCACCTCGAGCGTCAGCCCACCCGCTTCCAGCTTGAGCGCGTCATACACTTCGGGGATGGCCTCACGCGGAAATTCCACGTCCACCACCGCGCCGATGACTTGCACAATCTTGCCGCTGCTCATTGTTGTCTCTCTCTCTAAATTCCTAGAATTTACATACCTGGCAAAAGTGAGGTCGCTCACTGCGTTCGCTGGTGAGGAGTGAGGGGTTTCTTCCTCACGCCTCACTTCCTCACCCCTCACTCTCTTTACACCGCCGCCGCGCCGCCGACAATTTCCGCCAGCTCCTTGGTGATGCCGGCCTGGCGCGCCTTGTTGTAGGCGAGCTGCAGCCCGTCAATCATCTCGCCGGCGTTGTCGGAAGCCGATTTCATGGCCACCATCTGCGCGGCATAGAAACACGCGACGTTCTCCACCGCGCCCTGATACACCTGCGATTCCACGTAGCGGCCGAGCACGCTGTCCAGCAGGTCGCGGGCCTCGGGCTCGTAGATATAGTCCCAGTGCGCCTGCAGTCCGGGATCCTCGACGCCCACCACCGGCAGCAACTGGCTCACCGTGGGCTCCTGGCGCATGGTATTCACGAACACGTTGTTGACGAGAAACACCCGATCCAGCTCGCCCGCGCGGTAAGCGTCCAGCATCACCTTGACGGTGCCCACCAGATCCGCGACATGTGGGGTATCGCCAAGACGCGTGGCCTGGGCGCGGACCTTGCCGCCTACGTGGCGGAAGAAAATCACCGCCTTGGCCCCGACGATGCAGAAATCCGCCTGCACGTTTTTCTCACGCCACTCGCGCACCGCCACCAGCACCGTCTTGAACAGGTTGATGTTGAGGCCGCCGCACAGGCCGCGATCCGAAGCGATCACGATGAAGCCCACGCGCTTCACTTCGCGCGCGGTCATGAACGGATGCCGGTACTCCGGATTGGCCTTGGCGAGATGCCCAATGACCTTGCGCATCTTTTCCGCGTACGGACGCGAAGCCGACATGCGCGTCTGCACCTTGCGCATCTTGCTCGCCGCGACCATCTGCATGGCCTTGGTGATCTTCTGCGTGCTGCGGATGCTCTTGATCTGCGTCCGGATTTCTTTTGCGCCTGCCATATATTCGGCTGTCTCTGTTTCCCTGTTTTCTCGCCCCCTTCCGGGGGAGAGACCAAAGTGAGGGGGTTAAGCTCTCACCATAAATATGGTGGGAGCGGTCGTCCCGACCGCAATACATACGGAATCGCGGCGAATATCACCGCTCCCACAAGACGGCCGCGAATCCACCGTCACCATGCCTGCGTCTTCTTGAATTCCACGACCGCCTTCTTCAGGCCCCGTTCTATCTCGCTGCCGTAATCCCCGCTCGCATTGATGCGATCGCGCAGCGCGGCAAAATGCGCCTGGAAATAGCTGTGCAGGGCGGCTTCGAAGACCACCACTTTCTTCACGTCAATGTCGTCCAGATAGCCTTCGTTGGCGGCGTACAGCGACAGCGCCATGTCGGCAATGCTGAGCGGCGCATACTGTTTCTGCTTCATGAGTTCGGTGACGCGCTGTCCGCGGTCCAGTTGCCGGCGGGTCACCTCGTCCAGGTCCGAGGCAAACTGCGCAAAAGCCGCGAGTTCACGGAACTGGGCGAGCGCCAGCTTCACGCCGCCGCCGAGCTTCTTGATGATCTTGGTCTGTGCCGCGCCGCCCACGCGCGACACCGAAATACCGGCATTGATGGCCGGGCGGATGCCGGCGTTGAACAGGTCGGTCTCGAGAAAGATCTGGCCGTCGGTGATCGAAATCACGTTGGTCGGCACGAACGCCGACACGTCGCCCGCCTGGGTTTCGATGATCGGCAGCGCGGTCAGCGAACCGGTCTTGCCCTTGACCTTGCCCGCGGTGATGCGCTCGATGTATTGCGCATTGACGCGCGCCGCGCGCTCCAGCAAGCGCGAATGCAGATAGAAAATGTCGCCCGGATAAGCCTCGCGGCCCGGCGGGCGGCGCAGCAGCAGCGAGATCTGGCGATAGGCCCAGGCCTGCTTGGTCAGGTCGTCGTACACGATGAGCGCGTCCTGGCCGCGATCGCGGAAGTATTCGCCCATGGCGCAGCCCGCATAGGGCGCGATGTACTGCAGCGCCGCGGACTCGGAGGCCGACACCGCCACCACCGTGGTGTATTCCATGGCGCCGTGCTCTTCGAACTTGCGCACCACCGCGGCAATCGAGGAATTCTTCTGGCCGACGGCCACGTAGATGCAGAACAGGTTCTTGCCTTTCTGGTTGATGATGGTGTCCACCGCGAGCGCGGTTTTGCCGGTCTGGCGGTCGCCGATCACGAGTTCGCGCTGCCCGCGGCCGATGGGCACCATCGAGTCAATGGCCTTGTAGCCGGTCTGCACCGGCTGGCTGACCGACTGGCGCGCAATCACGCCGGGCGCCACCTTTTCAATCGGCGAAGTGAGCTTGGCCTTGAGCGGGCCCTTGCCGTCAATCGGTTCGCCGAGCGAGTTCACCACGCGCCCGAGAAGTTCCGGTCCCACCGGTACTTCGAGAATACGGCCGGTGGTCTTGACCGTATCGCCTTCGGAAATGTGCTCGTAATGCCCGAGCACCACCGCGCCCACCGAGTCGCGCTCGAGGTTAAGCGCGAGGCCGAAGGTATTCTTTGGGAACTCCAGCATTTCGCCGTACTGCGCGGCCTGCAGGCCGTGGATGCGCACGATGCCGTCGGTGACGCTCACCACGGTGCCGACGTTGCGCGCCTCGGCTTCGGCGTCGAAGTGCTCGATGCGCTGGCGGATGAGCTCGCTGATTTCAGATGGATTGAGTGACATGATCGAATTTCCTGGGAGATACGTTTATTGAATGATGGCCGCGGCCAGGCGTCCAAGCTTGCCGCGCACCGAACCGTCAATCACCAGATCGCCGGCGCGCAACACCGCGCCGCCGATCAGCGCCTTGTCGGTCACGCAGCTGAGTTTCACCTTGCGCTCGAGCTTCTTCTCGAGCGCGGCGCGCATTGTGCTTTGCTCCGCCTCGCTCACCGGCACGGCGGCGCGCATTTCAACTTCCACCAGGCTCTCCGCCTGTTCGCGCAATGCGCGGTACTCGGCGGCAATCTCGGGCAACACCGCGAGACGCCGGTAATCCGCCAACAGGCGCACGAAATTGCGCTCCTGCGCGTCCGGCTTGTGGCCGGATTTGGCGCACAAGTCCAGCAAAACTTCGGCACGCACTCCGGCCGGCACGCGCGGATCGCCGAGCATCACCCGGGCTTCGCGATTGCCGACCAGCGTGACCAGCAACGCGAGCAGTTTGCTCCAGCGTTCCTCCGCGTGGCGCGTGCGCGCCAGCTCGAACACCGCTTTGGCGTAGGGGCGCGCGAGGGTCAGAGTTTCAGCCATGTCGTCACCGGGACTCAGTGAATCTGTCGCGCCAGCTCATCCAGCAGCGCCTTGTGCGCGCGCGGATCGATCTCGCGCTCGAGGATGCGGCCGGCGGCGGTCACGGCAATATTCGCCACTTCCGCGCGCAAGGCTTGCTTGGCACGGTTGAGTTCCTGCTGGATTTCCGCTTTGGCTGCGTCCACCTGACGCTGGCGCTCGGCCTGCGCATCCTTGCGCGCCTCTTCGAGGACACGGGCCGCCTGCTGGTTCGCTACTTCCACGACTTCGGCGCCGCGATCGCGCGCCGAATGCAGCAGCTCGGTGGCCTTGACCTGGGCGTTCTCCAGATCCTTGCGGCCGCGCTCGCCCGCGGCCAGGCCGTCGGCGATTTTGCTGGCGCGCTCGTCCATGGCCTTGGTGATGTAAGGCCAGATGTACTTCATGGTGAGCCAGATGAACAAACCGAAGACGATGGCTTCGCCGATCAGGGACACGTTGATGTTCATGTGCGCTTATCCTCGCTACCCGCCGCGGGTTTTTCTCAGTGACCCGCCGCCGCGGCCGCCGCCTTGGTCACCGCACTCACGAACGGATTGGCGAAGATGAAGTACAGCGAGAAGCCCACGCCGATCATGGCCACGGCGTCCAGCAGGCCCGCCATCAGGAACATGCGGCCGGCCAGCATGCCGGACAGCTCCGGCTGGCGCGCGCAACCTTCCAGGAACTTGCCGCCCAGAATGCCGAAGCCGATGGCGGTGCCGAGTGCGCCCAGACCGAAGATCAGGCCCACACCCACGGCGGTCATGCCCTGAACCTGGGCGATCAAACTTACGGTATCCATTGAAACTCTCCTCTGGCTTATTGACCCGGTGAATGAAATTCAGTGCATATCATGCGATTCGTGTGCCATGCTCAGGTACACGACCGACAACATCATGAAAATGAACGCCTGGATGGTGATGATCAGCAGGTGGAACACCGTCCAGGCAAAACCGCAAATGATTCCCAGGATGCCGAGCGCCACGCCGGTCGCACCGTGGGTGAATTGCGCCAGCAGCAGCGCGATGAGCACGAACAGGAGTTCGCCCGCGTACATGTTGCCGAACAGTCGCAATGACAGCGAGATCGGCTTGGCCAGATCTTCCACGATGCGCAACATCAGGTTGACCGGCATGAATCCCCAATGATTGAAGGGGTGGAACAGGATTTCCCGGCCATACCCCCTGACGCCCTTGACCTTGAAGCTGTAGAAGATCATGAGCGCAAACACGCTGAACGACATCGCAAAGGTCATGTTGAGGTCGTTGGTACCCACCACCCGGAGATACACGTGCTCGGGATTGGCGCCGAAGGGCATGGCAATCCAGGCGGCGATGCGCGGGAACAGATCCACCGGGATCATGTCCATGAAATTCATCAGCCACACCCACACGAAAATGGTGAGCGCCATGGGCGCCACCATCCGGTTCTTGCCGTGGAAGGTCTCCTTCACCTGGGAATCCACGAACGTGACCGCGATTTCGATGAAGTTCTGCCACTTGCCGGGCACGCCGGAACTGGCCTTGCGCGCCACCACCCAGAACGAAAAGAAAAACAACAGCCCCAAAGCCACCGACACCAGCAAGGTGTCCAGGTGCAAAGTCCAGAAACCACCGTTGCCGACCGTCCAATAGGTCAGGTGATGATGGATGTATTCGTCCGAGGTGATGCCCGCCATTCGACTCACGCTGCCTGCCCGAGACCAATCTTCACAAGCCCGATCCAGTACGCCACGTAGGTGGCAATGAACGCCAGAATCAGCGGCAAAAACGCCGCCTTGAGCACCACAATCGCCAGGACAAACAGGACGACGGTGATGACAAACTTCAGTGCCTCGCCTGCGAGCAGGCGCCCCAGCCACTGCGAAGCTGCGGCCGCCGGTCCCCGGCCAAACAGCTTGAACGCCAGATACAGGCTCGCGAGCACGTTGATCAGGCCGCCGATCAGCGCCGACCAGGCCGCGTGCCACCCGGCGAGAACCCCGGCCACCAGCGCCGCCAGCAGCGCCACGGCCAGTTGCATCCCGACGATCAGGAGCGTCCCGCGCCGCGCCTGCGAAAACGTGCCGGCCATGGACCCAGCTCCGCGCACAACAAAAAAGCCACGACGTTACCGGTGTGGCAGCGGGTGGCTACACGATAAGCCCCAGCTCGTGGAGAGCGGCGCATTTTAGCGGGTTGGCAGGGGTTTCTTCAATGAAATCAGCAACAAAAACCCCGGGATGCCTAGCGGATGCGGGCCAGAATCCCGTCCAGTTCATCCAGGCTGGTGTACTGGATTACCAGCCGGCCCTTGCCGCCGGCGCCGGCCTCGATTTTGACCTTGGCCCCGAGCTTGCGGGTGAGCTCGGTCTCCAGCTGGCGGATATTGGGATCCACGTGCCGGGTGCCGCGAGCGGCGGCGCCGTTTTCCTTGAGCATCCGGCGCACCAGATTCTCGGTGTCGCGCACCGACAGGTGCCGCGCCACCACGCGCCGCGCGGCCTCGGTCTGCGCCGTGCCCTTGAGGGCCAGCAGCGCCCGCGCGTGGCCCATCTCCAGCTCGCCGCGTTCCACCAGATCCTTGGCTTCCGCGCTCAGCTCCAGCAGCCGCAGCAGGTTGGTCACGGCGGCACGCGAGCGCCCCACGGCCTCGGCCGCCTGCTGGTGGGTCATGCTGAATTCGCCGGTCAGACGCTGCAGCGCCTGGGCTTCTTCCAGGGGATTCAAGTTCTCGCGCTGGATGTTCTCGATGAGCGCGATGGCGATGGCGGCACGGTCCGGCACATCGCGCACCACCGCGGGCACACGGTGCAGGCCGGCGATCTGCGCGGCGCGCCAGCGGCGTTCACCGGCGATGATTTCGTAGCGGCGTTCCGCGGCGGCTTGCGCGCCGCCGTCGCCGACCGGGCGAACCACGATGGGCTGCACCAGTCCCTGCGCCTTGATGGAATCGGCCAGGTCCTGCAGACTCTCGGCATTCATATGCATGCGCGGCTGATACTTTCCCGGCTGGATCAGGTCCACCGGAATGTCGCGCAACTCCTCGTGGGCCGCCTGATCCGCGGCTGCAGGCAGCGCACCGCCCAACAACGCATCCAGTCCGCGACCCAGCCCCTTACGCTTCAACGCCACACTCATGCCTCCCTCGAAGAGCGGGAGATTGTAGCAGCATGCCTGGAAGCTGCACCGCGCTCATCTTCGCGGCGCAGCAGTTCACCGGCCAGCGCCAGATATGCAAGCGCGCCGCGCGAGCTGGCGTCATGTTTGAGCGCCGGCATGCCGAAGCTCGGCGCCTCGGCGAGCCGCACGTTGCGTGGAATAATAGTGTTGTACACCTTGTTGCCGAAATGCTCGATGAGTTGCGCGGAAACTTCGTTCGCCAGGTTGTTGCGCGGGTCGAACATGGTGCGCAGCAGGCCTTCGATTTCGAGCCGCGGATTGATCTGCCGGATGCGCTCGATGGTGGCGACCAGCGCCGAGAGTCCTTCAAGCGCGTAGTACTCGCACTGCATGGGTATCAACACGCTGTCCGCCGCCACCAGCGCGTTGAGGGTGAGCATGTTGAGCGAGGGCGGGCAGTCAACCAGTATGTAATCGTAATCCGCGTGCACCGTTGCGAGTGCCGCACGCAAGCGGCTTTCGCGTTGCGGTGCCTGCATGAGGCTCACCTCGGCCGCGGTCAAATCGCTGTTCGCGGGCAACAGGCTGAAGCCACTGGCCTCCACGCGCTGGATGGCGTCGGTGATCGGGCGCTCGCCCATGAGCACTTCGTATGTACCGGCGCTGAGCGCGTGCTTGTCCACACCGCAGCCCATGGTGGCATTGCCCTGCGGATCCACGTCCACCAGCAACACGCGCCGCTTGGTGGCCGCGAGCGATGCAGCCAAATTCACCGCGGTGGTGGTCTTGCCCACGCCGCCTTTCTGGTTGGTGATGGCGATGATGCGACTCATTTTATTCCCGTAGGAGCGGCGGTCTCCGCCGCGATAATTTACCGAATCGTGACGAGGGACCGTCGCTCCTACAATCTAACGATTTCCACCACGCAGCGTGCCGCTTCCACTCCCGGCACCTTGAGCGCATGCACGGCGAGCAGCCGGAATCCCGCGGGCAGCGCCTGCAGTTCGCCCGCAGGCGGTGCGCCTTTCATGGCCAGCCAGCGTGTGCCGGTGGCGCCCAGATGCGCGGAAACCCCGAGGAATTCGCCCAGCGTTGCGAACGCGCGGGTAATCACGGTAGCAAACGGCTCGGGAGCGCGGTAGGTCTCGACCCGTGCCTGCACCACTTCCACGTTGCGCAGCCCCAGCGTGGTCGCGGCGTGCGTAACAAAGCGGGTCTTCTTGCCGTTGCTGTCGAGCAGCGTGAATTGCCGCTCCGGAAACGCCACGGCCAGGGGGATGCCGGGCAGGCCCGCGCCGGTACCGATATCCAGCACACGCGTACCGTGCACCCAGGGCGCCACCGCCAGACTGTCGAGGATGTGCCGGCTCACGATCTGCGCGGGCGCACGCACCGCCGTCAGGTTGAACTTCCGGTTCCACTGCAGCAGCACCTCGATATAACGGCACAGCGTCGTCGGTGCATCGGCGGGCAGACTCACACCCAGTTCGGCCATGCCGGCTTCCAGCAGGCGCATGATGGCGTGCGGCGTCATCGGTTAAGAGCGTCTAACAAAATGTACGATGGTCATCATCCGGCACACGTTAAATCCCCCTGTACCCCCCTTTGCAAAAGGGGGGCCACGCTTTGCGCGCGGGGGCATTTATTACGAATGGCCATTTTGTCAGGGGCTCTAAGAAACAGGTGTGCGTGGCAACAGAACCGGCTGGCGGTACGGCCAGAATAACAGAGTGCCCGCATTGCGCACCGGCAGCAATCAATGCAATGCCAGCACCATGCCGTTGTAACAGCAGTGCAATGCGATACCGGGCCACAGCGACTGATAGCGCAGGCGCAAACCCACGGCGGCCAGCCCGAGCGCGCCCACCAGCAGGAAGCCCGGCCAATAATGAATCTTGTCGGCGTAATGCAGCAGCACGAACGCCAGCGTGGTGAGTATCACCGCGGCCGGCACGCCGAAACTGCGCGTCACGGCGGCAAAGGCAACGCCGCGGAATATGTATTCCTCGACCGGCGGCGCAATGAACACGACACACACCAGAAACACGGCGTACGGCAATCCACTCGAGCGTGCCAATTGTTCCGCGGGTCCGGTGAGGTGGGTGAAATCCGGCGGATACATATGCTCGAGCAGAATGGCCAGCAGCATCAACAGCACGGCTAACAGCACCGCGAGCGCATAACCGCGAAAAGCAGCGGCACGCCAGGCGACGCCCTCGGGTCCCGGGCTGCGCAAGGCACTGCCCGCGTAACGCCCGCCGAAATACACCGCCCATGCGGCACCCAGGATCAGGCCCGCCGCCACCGACCACGCGAGTACCACGAGGCCCGGTTGCGAGTGCGTGATGGTGTGCGCACCCTGCAGCGCGGCTTCGAATCCCTTGCCGAATCCCCACACCATGCCCGCGAGCACTGAGCCCAGGAACTGGGCGACCACGTAGCCCAGCACCAGCCACAGCGCGTGCCAGGCATTCAATGACCGCGCACGCGGCGCGGCCACCGCGTTGTCGGGCATCATTCAGGCGCCGCAGCCGGAAGTTTCTTCCTGGTTCCCGGCAGCACGCCTTTGACCGAGCCCGCCACGGCCAGCACGATTGCAATTATCAGGACCACCACGCGCCACACTGCAAGCGCGTGCGCATGCGTCTGGGCAAACGCCAGGCCCGCCTGCAGGCCTTGCTGATAATTCACCGGGCCGTGCGCGCCGCTGGCACGCGCCACGATTACGCCGAGCACCACGCTGTAAATGATGTAAAGCACGATGAAAAACACGATGAACCAGAGAATCCCGAACAATACCCGTTTCATGTTGTTCCCCTCGTCGTTGTCAAATCGCGGCCCGGGCCGCGCCCTCGTCAAAATCGCAAGCCGGAACTCGCCGGTCAATAGTGAGTCGTGGCCGACGGCACCACGCGCAGCACTTCGTCCATTGTGGTCACGCCTTCGGCTACTTTTTCGGCGCCACGCAAACGCAGCGGTTTCATGCCGCCACGCATGGCTTCCTGGCGCAGCGCGTCAATATCGAAATTGCCGGTAATCAGGTGCTTGATGGCGGGCGTGAATCCCAGCATCTCGTACAGCCCGATGCGTCCCCGGTAACCTGTATTGCGGCACTCAAGGCATCCAATCGCCTTGTAAACCCGCTTGGGATTCTGTGCCTTCCACGGCGCCACCAGACTGTCCCAATCCGCATCGCCCAGCTCCACCGGTTGCTTGCAATTCGCGCACAGCACACGCACCAGCCGCTGTGCGATCACCGCGAGCAGCGTGGACTGCAGCAGATACGGCGGCACACCGAGATCGAGCAGCCGGCTCACTGACGAGGGCGCGTCGTTGGTGTGCAGCGTGGACAACACCAGATGTCCGGTGAGCGAGGCCTGCACCGCCATGTCCGCGGTCTCGGCATCGCGGATTTCGCCGATCATGATGATGTCCGGATCCTGGCGCAACAGCGTGCGCACGCCGTTCGCGAACGTCAGTTCGATGTTGGCCTGCACCTGCATCTGGTTGAGCGCCGGGTCCACCATTTCGACGGGATCTTCCACGGTGCATACGTTCACGTCCGGCTGCGCCAGTTGCTTGAGCGTGGTGTACAGCGTGGTGGTCTTGCCGGAGCCCGTGGGACCGGTGACCAGGATGATGCCGTGCGGGCTTTCGATCATCGCCTGCCAGAATTTTTCGTCTGCCTCGGAAATGCCGAGTTCCCGGTAACTACGCAGCAATACCGTGGGATCGAAGATGCGCATCACCAGCTTTTCGCCGAACGCGGTCGGCATACTGGAAATGCGCAGTTCCACTTCCTGGCCCTTGGGATTGCGCGTCTTGATGCGGCCGTCCTGCGGGCGGCGCTTTTCCGAGATGTCCATGCGCGCCAGAATCTTGATGCGGCTGGTGATCGGTGCGAGCACCGCGGCTGGCAGCTGATAGACCTGGTGCAGCACGCCGTCAATGCGGAAGCGCACCAGTCCGACTTCGCGCCGCGGCTCGATGTGGATGTCGCTGGCGCGCTGTTCGAAAGCGTACTGCAGCAGCCAGTCCACGATGCTCACCACGTGCTGGTCGTTGGCATCGAGCTTGCCGGCGCGGCTCAACTCGATGAGCTGCTCTAAATTCTGGATGCCGGGCGCGTTGGCCCCGAGATTCTGGGCTTCGGCGCCGATCACCGAGCGCGAAATCGAATAGAACTCCACCAGATAGCGGTTGATCTCGTCCGGATTGGCCAGCACCCGGCGGATCTTCTTGCGCTGGATCTGCTTGAGCTCCCGCTCCCATTCGCGCTCCCAGGGTTCGGCGGTGGCCACCACGATCTCATCGGCCGTGACTTCCACCGGCAGCACCTTGAAGCGCGAGGCGTAGCCCTGCGAAATCACGCCGGTGATGCGGCGCACGTCCAGTTTCAGGGGATCAATGCGGAAATACGGGAGTTTGACGCGCGCGGCCAGCCATTGCGTCAGGGTTTCGACATTCAGCACCTTGTCAGGATCGCGTGCGTCCGGCCAACTGCGTTTGCCGATGACCGAGAGCGGATGCTGACCATCGTACACGCCGCGTTCCGCCAGTCCGCGCAACAGACTCACCTGATCGGCGGCCAGCATGCCTTCGGCTTCAACCCAGCCGAGCACTTCGAGCAACGCGAGCTTGCGGTCGGCGGTTTGCGGTGCGGGACGCGCGCTGGCCATGACCCCAGTGTAGTCAAAAGCTCCGGCCGCTGCACGGCGGCCGCCGTGCCGTCAGTTGCCCTGCAACAGATGCTGTGGATCGCTGAGCTTGAGCGCGCTCACCTGGCCGGTGTTGAGATTCACGAGCGCGATGCGGTTGTGGTCGGTGTCGGCGACATACAGGATATCGCCGGCCACGCTCACGCCGCCCGGCTCGTCGAACTGGCCGTCGCCGCCCGAGAGCGTGGTCACGCGCCGGGTCTTGGGATCGAGCACCTTGATCTTGCTGTTGTAGGTGTCGGCTATATAAAGGAGCCCAGCGTGCCAGGCAATGCCTAGATCATGTTGCAGGCGCACCGCGCTACCCACGCCGTTCACGTCGCCGAAATCGAACAGGCCGGTGCCTACGAGCGTGCGCACCTGCGCCCCGGAACCGAAACCGACTTGGCGCACCGCGCTGGCTTCGGGATCGGCGACGTACAAATACTTGCCATCAGTAGTGAGCCCGCTGGACTGCGCGAAACTTGCCGAACTGAGTGCGCCGTCATCAATGCCTTCATTGCCACTGCCGGCGTACAGTTTGATGGTCTGCGTTACCGGGTCATACAGCCACAACTGGTGCTGGCCCGCCATGGCGATGTACAACAGGCCGTCGTGCCACAACACCGTCCAGGGCGTGTTGAGTTCCGAGCCCTTGGCCGGCAGCGAGGTTTCGGTCATGTAAACCTGTTTGCCATCGCCGGCCACGGTCGTCACCGTGCGGGACTTCAGATCCACCTTGCGGACAGCGTTGTTGTCCGTGTCCGCGACGTACAGCGTATCGGCCCCCGCGAGCGTCATGCCCTGCGGATAGGCGAATTCACTGTGCGCGTAATCGCCGTCGTGCAAACCTTTCTTGCCGTTGCCGATCACCGCCAGCACCGCACCCTGGAGCGTGGTCACCACGATGCGATTATGGTTGGAGTCCGCGATGAACAAGCGGTTATGCGCTGCATCCGCGAGCACCTTGCCGGGGTACAGCAGTTCGGTATCCGGCATGGTCAGTTTGATGTCGTTGAACCACAGCGGCTTGTCATTGATCTCGTGCTTTGCGCCAAACCCCGTTACCAGGATGCCGATGGCCTTGTTGAGCAGCGTGTAATGACCTTCGCCCGACACCTGACCCACGATCTTGCCAGCGGGGTCAATCAAGGTGAGCGTGGGCCAGCCTTCGGCGCCGTAGGCGTTCCAGATCTGCATGTTGCTGTCGTTCACCACCGGATGATCGATGCCGTAACGCTGCACGATCATGGCGATGTGCGTGGTCTTGCGCTCCGTGGCGAACTTCGCGGAGTGCACGCCGACGATGACCAGCTTGTGGCCGTAGGTCTGTTGCAGCTTCTCGAGATCGGGAATGATGTGGAAACAATTGATGCAGCCGTAGGTCCAGAAATCCAGCAGCACCACCTTGCCGCGCAGTTCCTTGAGCATCACGGGCCGGCCACCGGTGTTGATCCAGTCGAGGCCGGGCGGAAAAGCCGGCGCCGTTACTGTGCCCGCCAGGGACGGGACTTCCGCCGCCAGCGCCAGCGGCATCACGCGCAGGCCGGTATACCAGCGCAGCCCGGCAAACAAGGCACTGGTGACCAGCGCCAGCGCCACAAGCAGAGACAGTTTTTTGGTGACACTCATGACCCGCATCCAGTGGCCCAGCCCGGCGACACGCTTGCGCAGGCAGTGGATACACAGACCTGCGCAGTGCAAGGATTATTTCATGGGCATTGGGCAAGCGTACGGCCACAAGGTTCCGTGCCCGGGCGCACCGCGACTCGCTCCCCGCCCGGGACGCCGAGCGCGACACGCCGTGAGCCTGCGTAGCCCGCGCGTGCTTACGGCTTGGTGGCGGGCGCCTGGTTCAGGCGCGTGAGATTTTCGTCCAGACTCCGGCGTAGCGTGGCAATGGCCTGGTTGGCATTGGTCACCTGCAGCTCGGCCCGCGCCAGATGCCGGTAGGCATAGTTGCGCAATACCGGATTCTGGGTCTTGCTCAGCACGTAGCGGTAAAGCTCGGGGAGATTCTGGCGCTTGCCCTCAAGCAGATAGAGCCGCCGCATGCCGTTCAAGTCGGCGATGGCCGCGCCCACCGGTCCCGAGCCCCGCCAGTTCCGGTGCATCCCGGCGGGAAAACCTCGGGTGATTTCACGCTGCACAGTGACGCTCGGCTGCGCGCCCGCGGGCGCGTCCGCAGACTGGGCGAAAGCGAAGGGCATAGCGCCGGCGAGCACGGCACCGAGCACGAATGCCGTGGCAATTTTCAGATTTGCATATTGCATGATGAATCTCCTGACATTTGGATCGTCAACGCAACTGGAAACGCAAATGCGCTGGCTGCGTTGACTGCGATGAATGTTAGCGACGTGGTGTGTAAAAGTGGTGTCAGGGTGTGAACAGGATGTAACAAATGATTTCCGTTGCGCGGAAATGCAATCGGCGCACGTTACGCGTGTGACTCCGGCACCAGCACCGCGGCACCGTTCAGTTTCCCGGCACGCAACTCGGCCAGCGCCTCATTGGCCTGGGTGAGTGGAAACTCGGTGACCGTAGTACGCACCGGCCAGCGCTCGATTGCCTGCATGAATTCCTCGCCGTCCTTGCGCGTGAGATTCGCAACCGAGCGCAGCACACGCTCACCCCAGAGCCGTACATAGGGAAACGCCGGAATGTCGCTCATGTGGATGCCGGCGCACACTACGGTTCCACCCTTGGCCACCGCGGCAAGCGCCGCCGGTACCAGCGCACCTACCGGTGCAAAGATCGATGCCGCATCCAACCGTTCGGGCGGGGGTTCATCCGAGCCGCCAGCCCAATGCGCGCCGAGTTCCCGCGCAAACTGCTGCGTCATCGCATCGCCCGGGCGCGTGAACGCATACACGCGCCGCCCCTGGGCGACGGCGATCTGCGCGATGATGTGCGCCGCCGCACCGAAGCCGTAAATTCCCAGACGTTGCGCATCGCCAGCGAAGCGGAATGCGCGGTAGCCGATAAGCCCGGCGCACAATAGCGGCGCCGCATGCGCGTCATCGTATTGCTCCGGCACGTGCAAGCAATAACGCTGGTCCGCAAGCGCATATTCCGCATATCCGCCGTCGCGGTCATAACCGGTGAAGCGCGCCCGGTCGCAGAGATTTTCCCGGCCGTTGCGGCAATAGACGCACTCACCGCAGGTCCACGCGAGCCACGGCACGCCCAGGCGTTCACCGGGTTTGAAAGCTGTCACTCCCTTGCCGACCGCCATCACGCTGCCGACGATCTCGTGGCCCATAGTCACCGGCAGCTTGCCGTGCGCAAGTTCGCCATCATGAATGTGCAGATCCGTGCGGCACACGCCACAGGCACGCACTTTGAGCAGCACTTCGCCCGGCCCCGGCAAAGGTACAGGCAGCTCGTGTTTCTTGAGCGGCCCGCCGCGCTGCTCCAGGACCATGGCCGTCGCGCTGGGTTTTGCTTTCATGGATAACCGCCCTCGCCTCAAAGAATTCTACGCGCGCTGTCGGTAGTGCCATCTCCCCCTTTTTCAAAGGGGGATAGAGGGGGATTTTCCAATGCAAATCCACCCCTTTCAGGCTGCGCATTCCGGCTTCGCCTGAAAGCCCAGGGTTGCCCTGCACACTCCGCCATCCTGCATCGTGTTCCGGTCCAGGGAGACCATCCCTGGTCTCCCGCACATCGCTTCGCGATGTGCCCCTGGCAACCCGCTCGCTGCTGTGCAGCTCGCCCTCCTTTTCCAAAGGAGGGAGCAAGACAAGTTACCCATGGTGCATGTCAAACACGACTGACGCCCACTGCACCGACCGTCGCGGTGTAGCATACGCAGGGCATTGCTTCACACAGTTGGTAAAGCATCATGACTCAACCTGTCTGCACAGTTATCGGCATCGGTCCCGGCAATGGCGCCGCCATCACGCAGCGTTTCTCACAGGCGGGCTTTCGTCTCGCCCTGCTTTCGCGCAGCACCACGCTCTCCACAAAACTTGCTGCTGAATTGGGAAACGCGCACGCCTATGCGTGCGATGCGTCCGACCCGGATTCAGTAAAGACAGCCTTCGCCACCATCCGCAAAGACCTGGGTGAAGTGAACGTGCTGGTGTACAACGCCGGTTCGGGCACTTGGGGCAACGTGGAGGACGTGAGCGCCATGGATCTCGAAAATGCCTGGCGGATAAACGCGCTTGGGGCTTTCGCCGCCGCCCGCGAAGTCATTCCCGCCATGAAACAACGCGGTGCGGGCAGCATCGTTTTCATCGGCGCCACGGCCTCACGCCGCGGTGCTGCGCGCGCTGCTGCCTTCGCCCAGGCCAAGGCCGCGCAGCGCACGCTGGCCGAATCCATGGCGCGGCACCTCTGGCCCTCCGGCATCCACGTGGCACTGGTGGTCATTGACGGCGTGGTGGATCTGCCACGCACGCGCGAGCGCATGCCAGGCAAACCCGACAGTTTCTTCGTCAAGCCCGACGACGTGGCCGCGACGGTTTACTGGCTTACCCAGCAACCCCGCTCGGCCTGGAGTTTCGAAGTGGAAGCACGGCCGTTTGGCGAAGTGTGGTAAAAGACTGGAATACGGCGCCCACGAACGTGCCTGCCCCTCGAAAACAGCGGAATACAAAATATGTCTATATCCACCAAGTACGCGTTGCTCACCGCGGCATTTTTCTTTTTTGCCAACGCAACACAGGCAGGAGAGATACACACACAAAAAATTCTCATGACCTATTGGTCAGACAATACGGCGAGATACGCGTATGACCCCATACCCGGTAGTTTGAGCCCCACAGGAGTCACTCAGAAAAACCCGAAATTATTTAACCAATTGGATTTGATCAATGTTCTGGCCTATGCGTTTTTGCAAGTAGATGCGTCGGGCCATGTGTACTTCGCCCACCCGGACACGGACCTTTCCAAACGCGACACAGCAAGCTTCTGCAAGCAAGACCTTGAGAGTTGCCCGGATGCCGACAAAGCTTTCGCCGGAAATTTTTCGGCCTTTGCAAAGCTGCAAAACAAGTCTGGGACACTCAGAAAGGTCATCTCCATCGGCGGCGCCGGCAGTCAAAATACATTTAAAAACGCTATCGCTTATCCGGAAGCTTTCGTCGAGTCTGCATCAGCGATTATTGCCGCATACCACCTGAGCGGCATTGATCTGGATTTCGAGCCGTCAGCTCTTTTCGGTCCGGGCGAGGGTAAACGCTACACACAACTTGTCCTCGCATTGAGAAGAAAACTCCATAACCAAGCATTCATCAGCATTGAGGTCCCTGGTGACTGGGAAACTTTGCGCAGCATTGACTGTTCATCCGGCACCTCGTGCAGCAATAACCTAGAACAGATTGCAAGTAATGCCTATGTGTCGCTCATGGGTTTTGACTTTCACGGCCCGTATTATCCCGGTGGCGTAACCGGCAATAATGCAAACCTTTACAGCAGTCCGGATGAGCCGCTGCTCCCGGAGTTTTATCATCTAAGCGACAATCAGGCGATTGAATATTTGACGTTTTTAGGCGTACCTTCAAACAGAATCCTGCTGGGCTTTCCTGCGTACTTCGTCGCTTATGGCGGAGTCAGATCCGCGGGTCATAGCCATGGACTCTATGAGCGTTTCGACAAATCAAATACCCCTGACTACGACTTGCACCAGCGAGGTTATGGCTCCTATCAAGCTGCGCAACATCTACTGGATTCCGGATTCATACCCCACTCTATCTGTGTCAACGACACGATCAGCGCCGTATTTGCCTACAACCCAATGACCCAGCAATGGATCAGTTACGACGACGCCAAGTCAGTGGCCGCCAAAGCCGATTACGTCGTCAGGCGGCACTTGGCGGGCATGATAATGTGGGAAATCGGCGAAGACTTGCCGGCTACCAACAAGAATTCTTTGTTGGTCAGCGCTCAAATAGCCCTGTCCGAATCGCAACCTAAGCGATAATCCATCGGTCCCGCTTACGGCTAGTTTCAACATTACCGAGGTAGTCACCCACCCTGGGCAAAGCCAGTCGCGCCGTTCATCTTTACACTGCCAAGATAAGGCTGCAGCAAGTCACACCGCCCTCCGCCTTGGCGAGTTCTGAAGCATCCACGGAATGCACTTTGATGCCCTGCGTTTCCAACCGCTTCCGCGTTTCCGGAAATGCCGCGGGATAGATTACCGCCTCGTCAACAAGCAGTGCGTTGGCGGCAAAAGGTTCCGAGGGCACCACGTCAATCAGCCTGAAGGAGTCGAATGCACGCGCCTCTGTCCAAGCTCTGTTGATAAGCAAAGTGTTTTCAGCTACTTGGGTCACCGCTGATTTCAGATGCAGACAATCGTGCAGCTCAACCGCAGTCACTGAATAGCGAAACTGTGCAAGAATGCGGCGCAGTTGTTTGACGCCTTCCCGATTACTGCGCTTCGACAGCCCCACATACAGTGCTTTGCCGATTCGTAACACGTCGCCGCCATCCAGTGTGCCGGGCGGTTGAATGTGAAACAGCTTGCGATAGGGCTTGAGTGCCGCAGCGACTGAGACAGTCTCGCTGCGGCGCGATTCCGCACCGGGCCGGGTAATCACCGCCAATTCATCCAGTACCACCGCGGCATCTTCCACGAACACAGAGTCCGGCAAGTCCGCCTCAGCCGGCAGCCGCATCAGCTTGCAGCCCAGCTTCACTAGCAGCTCTTCATATTCGCGATGTTGTGCGCGAGCGCGTACAACATCTATCGGTTCGCGCGCCAGATGCGTGAGCTCGCATTCGGCGATACTCGGGCTCACTTCGCGTGTGATGGCTATCCGCATAGAAAATCGCCTTCGCAAATTGAGTACCTGCAGCCAATAGGCTGCGTTGGTACAAATATCTTCTCCTCTCCCGCCGGCAGGAGAGGGTGAGCAGCGAAGCTGCGAGCGGGCTGCCATGGATGGCAGTCCTGGATTTTCAGGCGCAGCAGGAATGCGAAGCCTGAAAAAGGGTGAGAGTGGATATTCCACCCCTCAACCTCACCTTCTCCCCTCTAGGGGAGAAGGGATTGAACCCAGAACACCTCATTAAGTCCTCTTTATGAATTATATTCGCCTGCAACCAAACCCAATGTATCTTGAGAACTGACTATGGCCATGAGCAAATGCCTCGGCTGCGGCGGGTTGTTCGAGGACATTCACGGTCCGACGCACCGCTACATGGAATCCTCTCCCGGCTGCTGGGCGGTCTACGGCGAAGTGTTGGCACGTGAATATCAGGACCAGGATTACTTTGCGGTCCACAAGTTCACGGTGGATGCTTACGCCGTGCAGCATCCCGGTCACCCATCGCCTCAGACCATACAGTCCGTGGCCGGGCACCTGATCCGCCTGTGCCTGATGCTGGAACGCAATCTTGCGACCGAGCGCGCCAACGATGCCATCAAGGCCGCGGTGGAGCGTCAATATGTCTGGCTCACGCCGCCCGCCTCCATGGGATCGGTAACCGTAGTGGACGTACGCAAGGCCAGTGACTCGGACGAACACCGTCGGCAGGTGCGGACGTGGGCCGAATCCGCCTGGAACGCCTGGTCGGCGCATCACGACACGATTTATGGCTGGCTGCCAGCCGGATTCTAGGTTCCCCCGACGCACTGTTCCGCAACCGCCTGCCGGTAAGCCTTGCGCACCAGTTCCTGGAAGTGATGCACGCCGGATTCACGTTTGGGCGATAACCGTCCGGCCGTGTAGGCGCCGGATTCCAGTCCCTGTTGCACGCGCTCGCAGATGGCGATGTCCTCGCGCTGCACTTCGTCGCTGAAACGCATGTCGTCGGCAATCAGCTTGTTCGCGGATGCGGATTGCGTATCCGCGTAGTAATAATCGAAGAGCACGCGACACAGGTTCTGTGAAACCGGAATCACCTGATTGATCTGCATGCGTCCGGGCAGGATGTTGAGCATCAGGTTCGGAAACACGAAGTAATACTGCGCCTCGCCTCCGGCGTACAGTCCCGCGCCGCCGCTCACCGGACTTTGCTGCCACGAATACCACTCCGCGGTGTGAGTGGTGTAATTGCGGTAATCCAGCAATTTGTTGAGCTTCGGGTGCACATACGGCAGATGGTAGCCTTCGAGGTAATTGTCCACATACACTTTCCAGTTGCAGTGCAGGTCGTAACTCACGCGTGCATGGAAGCGCAACGCGGCGAGCTCGATCGGTGCAATGCGCTGCGCAATACCGTCAAACACTTTTGCCAACGTCACGCCGGGGTCGCTGACCGCTGCGAACACCAGATTCTGCGATTCGGCCACGTACACCGAATCAAGACAGACACCGGACGGGTCGAAGCCTTCGGCTTCCTGCATCTCATGCGTGGCGCGCAGCCGGCCTTCGAGCGTATACACCCAGCCGTGGTAGCGGCATTGCAGGAATCGCGTGTTGCCATTGTCCACAGCCAACGGCCCCGCGCGGTGTTTGCAGACATTGAAGAACCCGCGCAACACACCATCGTTGCCGCGCACGGCTATCGCCGGCTTGCCGGCTATCTCCGCCACCAGATGGTCGCCAGGGTCTTTCACCTGATCCGCCCGGCCAATGAACTGCCAAGTGCGCGCAAAGATCGCCGCGGCGTCGAAGGCGTGAAATTCGGGATCGGCGTACGCATAAGCCGGCAAGGTGCGCGCCTGCTGCAAGGGCTGCGGGTTCAAGTCCGCCTGCTGCAACGCGGATGGGAAGTGCTGTGGAATCGGCTGGCTCACAAAGGCAAGCATAGCAGCAACGGCAAAGCGGCTTTGCTCAGAACGACGATCCCGGGCGCTGCAGAAACTCGCGTTCTTCGGCGGTGGACTCGCGTCCCAGCACGGCATTGCGGTGCGGATAGCGCCCTAAGCGGTCAATGATGGCCTTGTGGGCGAGTTCGAACTTGAGATTTTCGGCAATGCCGAGCTGCCGGAACAACTGCTCGGCGATCACGTGGATGGCACGCGATTCGCTGTGCATGTAAGGCATGTACAGGAATACGCGCTGGCGCGGTTCAAGCGCCTGATCGGCACCAAGGCGCACAGTTTCCTGAGCGAGCACCAGCGCCATGCCATCGCAGGCGAACGCCTGCGGATCGTCACGGAACAGGTTGCGCGAGAACTGGTCGAGCACGATGATTTCGGCGAGCCGTCCGTCCGGCGTGACGCGCCAACCGTACAGTTCGCCATGCGCCGCCGCGCGCTGGGTTTCCGAGAAACGCCGGCGGATCAGCGCATCGAATACGGCATCCTTTTTGAATTTTTGCCCGGGTGTGGTTTCCTCAAACCAGAATTTCAGAATCTCCTGCGGGTTCACATCCAGCTCTTCGGTTTCTTCACGCGATACGCTTCGGCGATCAACTGTTTGTCAAATCCGCCCGGCGCCTCACCATTCACCGCGTAGCGGTAAACCGCGGCCTGATATATGGTCTGCAACGTGGATTGCACCAGACCAAGCGCCACGAGATAGATGACGACCAGCGCCACGGCTGCAAGCGCCGCTGCGGGGCCGGCTGCAGCCGCGAGCGCGATCACGACAATCGCAGGCACGATGCCGAGCAGCATGAATATCAAACCGAAGCTCACGTTGCCGATGATCTGCTCACCCCAGGTGCGCTTGAGCATCACCACGGAGCGTTTGTAGGCTGCAAACGGTCCGTCGCCTTCGGCCACGACCACCGGTACCACCAGAAACGCCGTCACGGTCCATGCCATACCCAAGAGTCCGACCACAATCCTGCCCACAAAGCCAACGCGCTGCTCCAGCAAACGCAACAGGTAACCCACGGTGCTCGCAAGCAGCGCCCAAGCGAAAATCTGCGGCAGCCGTTGCCAGGCGGCGCTCAACCCGTCACGGATGGTCGGCTGCTCGCCGTCCATCTGCTTCAGCACGCAGGCGATCAACGCGGAATTGAAAAAGATCATCACGAAGTAACTGACAAAATAGAAGATGAACAGCGTGACGTACATCTGTCGCGCCGGCTGGTTCGGGTCGCTCAGGTAGTGCTGGGCCTGACCGGTGGCGAACAGCGGTATGCCAAACGTAGCGATCACCAGCGCCAGCACCACGCCGGAGATCAATGGAAACACGACCAGCCGCTTGTCCTGTTTGAGCAGTTGCCAGGAGGCGCCCATCAACTGCCAGGTGCGTGCGAATTTCCCCATGTGAGCCTCTCCCGGTTGCCCATTGGTGATGAAATGTTGCCTGAAGCGGGCGGTATGCGCCAGCGCCCCGGTGCAAGCGCTATTTCAGGTATTTCTCCATCCACCCGACCCAGCGGCGGTAGACATCCGTGGTCTGCACGATGTCACGCGGGAAATGCGTGGGCTCGGGATAGGCGTAGAACTCCACGGTCACGCCGTTGTCGCGCAGTCCGTGGTACCACTCCTCGGCATTCACGAACGGTACGTTGGCATCCATCACGTCGCTCATGAGCAGCGTGGGCGCCTTGACATTGCGCACGTAGGTGATGGGCGACTGTGCGCGCCAGATTTTCCAGCCGGCATCGGTCCACGGCGAGGAGCCGAAGAAATACCGGTCGCCGGTCTGATAGTAGGCAACCGTGTAATCCATCACCCAGTCGGTGAGCGGCGCGCCTGCGACCGCGGCCTTCCACACGTCGTAATGCCCGCTGAGCCAAGTGGTCATGTAGCCGCCGTAGGACCATCCGGTCACGCCGATGCGGCCTTTGTCCACGCTGCCGAGTTTTTCCACCGCGGCGAGGCCCGCCATCACATCCTTGCCCGGCCCTTCGCCGGTGTCGCGGTAAATCGCATGCTGGTACTTGTCGCCCAGATTGATGCTGCCGCGGTAATTCGGCTGGAATACCAGAAAGCCCGCAGCCGCCAGCAGTTGCGGCAAGGGCGAGAAGCGCACCGTGGACGCACCTTCCGGCCCGCCGTGAATCACCAGCACCAGTGGGTATTTGCTGGCCTGCCGATAATCGACCGGATACGTGAGCACGCCGTCCTCGTGAAATCCATTCGGGCCGCGCCACTCGATAGGTTCGGTGCGGCCGAGACTGAGTTTGTCCACGAAAGCGTTCACGTCCGTCAGTCGCCGCGGCTGAGCATGCACGGATTCCAGCACGTACAACTCGTCGGGATGCGTTGCGGTGCTGCCGATGAAGGCGATGGCACCGGTTTTGGAAACGCTCATGGAGGCACCGGCATCCACATCACCCAGATTGAGCAGGCGCGCATTGCCGGATACCGGCTGCTGCCAAAAAACCGAGCGCGTGCCCAGCTCGCCCTGCAGCAACAACGACTTACCATCCGGCATCCATATATAGTTATTGAAATTGCGCGCCAGTGCGGCGGTGGCATCGTGGACTTCCCCATTGCTGCCCACGTACACGGCGTTACCGTTGTTCTGGTCGCCGCCGCGTGGGCGAGCGAATGCAAAGGCGTCACCCGCCGGCGCGAAGTTGACATCCGCCGAGGTTTGCGCGGAGACCAGCGTCTGCACCGCACCGCTCGTGACGTTCACTTCGGCGATCACGGATTGGAATGACGGCCCCCAATAGGAACTCGGAAACTTCGTGAACGCAATGCGCTGGCCGTCAGGGCTCCAGGCGGGCGGCGTGGCCCCGCCCTGATCCGTGTCCAGGCTGAACGTGCCCTTGGTAAGCTGTTTGGCCTGGCCGCCCGTAGCAGACACCACCCATAACTGCCAGGGCGCAACGTCCTTGTCCAGCAGGAAATTGCCGTCGGTCACCTGGAACACCTTGTTGTGCTCCTTGATGGCCTTCTCGTTCAACGGCGGATCCTGCGCGATGAAAGCGATCTGCTGGCCGTCCGGGCTCCAGGAAAAGTTGTCTATGCCCTGTTTGTTGTCGGTGATGCGCACCGCATCGCCGCCGTTCATCGGCATGACGAAAATCTGCGCTTCCTTGGTCTCCGTATCCTTCGCCATGAATGCGAGCCGCGAGCCGTCCGGCGACCAGCGCGGCTCGGAAACGCCCTCGCGGCTTGAAGTCAGCGCGCGCCGCGCGCCGGTCGCGACGTCCACCAAATCAATTTCCTGTTTCGCCTTGTCGGTTTTCCAGTCGGGCGTGGATACGATGACCGCGATCTGCTTGCCGTCCGGCGAAATCTGCGGGCTGCGCAGGGAGATGATTTTCTGCAAGTCATCCAGCGTGAACGCCGGTGCGGCCGCGCGGCTCGCGAGCGGCCAGACCCAAACGCATAACATCAACATCAACAGATACTTCACGGGTTTCATGGTTTTCTCCATGTATCAGACGGTTTCAGACAACGGAAATTCGGAATCGTGCGGCTACGCCGTAATTTGGTGGCGAGCCCAGCGAACCTCAAGGATTCAATCGTTGGGCTTCCCCCGGATCAAGTCCGGGGTCAGCCCAACCTACAGCCGCCCTGCTCGACCGCTCAAACCACCCACAATTTCATAAACTCCGTGACCGGCGTGGCTTCCAGTTTCTTTTGATCGGCACACAGAACCTTGAGTGCTTCGCACTGTTTCGCCGGAAGGCGGCCAGCGATGGCCTGCTCGAATTTTTTCACCAGCACCGAAATGCCTTCGACGCGGCGCTTACGATGGCCGATGGGGTAATCCACGGCCACGCGCTCGGTTTTATTTCCGTCCTTGAAGAACACCTGGAGCGCGTTGCCGATGTAGCGCTTGGCGGGATCGTAGTAGTCCTTGGTGAATTGCGGGTTCTCGCGCACTTCCATTCTGGCGCGCAGCACGTCGATGCGCGAATCGGCCGCCACCTTGTCCTCGTAATCCTCGGCCGTGAGCCGGCCGAAGATCAGCGGGATCGCGGTCATGTACTGGATGCAGTGGTCGCGGTCGGCGGGATTGTTGAGCGGACCGGTCTTGTCAATGATGCGCACGCCGGGTTCCTGGGTTTCGATCACGACCTTTTCTATCTGCTCCAGCTTATCCTTGACCTGCGGGTGCAATGTCATGGCGCATTCCACCGCGGTTTGCGCATGGAACTCGGCCGGATAGGAAATCTTGAAGAGCACATTTTCCATCACATAGCTGCCGTAGGCGCGCTGGAACTTGAAGGGCTGGCCCTTGAAGAGCACGTCGTAAAAGCCCCAGGTTTTAGCCGAGAGCGCCGTGGGATAGCCCATCTCGCCGGTGAGCGCGATGAGCGCCAGGCGCACGCCGCGGCTGGTGGCGTCGCCCGCCGCCCAGCTCTTGCGCGAGCCGGCATTGGGCGCGTGGCGGTAGGTGCGCAGCGCCCCGCCGTCAATAAAGGCCTGGGATACCGCGGCGATCACCTGCTCGCGTGTACCGCCCAATATTGCCGTGACCACGGCGGTGGAGGCCACGCGCACCAGGAGCACATGGTCCAGCCCCACGCGATTGAAGGAATTTTCCAGCGCCAGCACGCCTTGGATTTCGTGCGCTTTGATCATGGCGGTGAGCACGTCGCGTATCGTGAGCGACGCTTTTCCGACGGCGAGATTCTTGCGTGACAAATAATCGGCAGTGGCCAGTATGCCGCCCAGGTTGTCCGAAGGATGGCCCCATTCCGCCGCGAGCCAGGTGTCGTTGAAATCCAGCCAGCGGATCATGGCGCCGATGTTGAACGCCGCCTGCACCGGATCGAGTTCATGGCGCGTGCCCGGCACGCGCGCGCCGCCCGTGAGCGTTGCGCCCTCTACCAGAGGCCCGAGCAACTTGGTGCAGGCCGGGTAGTTCAGGGCCAGCATGCCGCAGGCCAGCGTGTCCATCAAACAGTAACGCGCGGTCTCGTAGGCTTCGAGGCCTTTGATCTGGTAGCCGAGAACGTAATCGGCGATATCGGTCAGGACTTTCTCGGGCGCGGGACGCTGGGCGGATTTGATGTCTTGATGTGACACTACATTTTCTCCGGGGTTTGCTGTGGGAGCGGTCGTCCCGACCGCGATGGTTATGGAATCGCGACGGGGACCGTCGCTCCCACAATATCGTTGCACCTACCGGGAACCTTCGGTCGGGCAGAGCCGCTTCAAGCACGTTTTTCTATGGGCACGAACTTCTGGTCTTCCGGGCCGATGTAGTTAGCGCTCGGGCGGATGATCTTGCCATCGGCGCGTTGTTCGATGACGTGCGCGCTCCAGCCGGTGGTGCGCGCAATCACGAACAGCGGCGTAAACATGGCGGTGGGAATGCCTATCATGTGGTAGGACACGGCCGAAAACCAGTCGAGATTGGAGAACATCTTTTTCGCGTCCCCCATAGTTTTTTCTATGCGCTCGGCGATGTTGAACAGCTTCATGTCGCCGGCTTCCTTGGAAAGCTTGCGCGCCACTTCCTTGATGACGTGGTTGCGCGGATCGCTCACGGTGTACACCGGGTGACCGAAGCCGATGATGATTTCCTTGGCCGCTACACGTTTACGGATGTCGGTTTCGGCTTCTTCCGGAGTCGCATAACGGCTCTGGATTTCGTAACCCACTTCGTTGGCCCCGCCGTGCTTGGGACCGCGCAGCGCGCCGATGGCGCCGGTGATGCAGGAATACATGTCCGCGCCGGTGCCCGCGATCACGCGCGCGGTGAAGGTCGAGGCGTTGAACTCGTGCTCGGCGTACAGGATCAGCGAGCTGTGCATGGCGCGCACCCAGGCATCCGGGGGTTCGCGGCCGTGCAACAGGTGCAGGAAATGTCCGCCCACGGAATCGTCGCCGGTCTCGACCTCGATGGCGCGTCCGTCGTGGCTCCAGTGGTACCAGTAGCAGAGGATCGAGCCGAGCGAAGCCACCAGCCGGTCGGCGATGTCGCGCGCGCCGGCCGGATTGTGATCCTCCTTCTCCGGCAGCACGCAGCCGAGCGCGGAGACGCCGCTGCGCATCACATCCATGGGATGCGCGGACGCGGGCAGGGATTCGAGCACGGTCTTCACGGTCTCCGGCAGGCCGCGCATGGATTTGAGCCTGATCTTGTACGCCTTCAACTCGGCGCGGTTCGGCAGCTTGCCGTAGATGAGCAGATAGGCCACTTCCTCGAAGTCGCACTTGCCGGCGATGTCGAGGATGTCGTAGCCGCGGTAGTGCAGATCGTTGCCGCTCCGGCCGACGGTACAAATCGCGGTATTGCCGGCGGCCACGCCGGACAGGGCCACGGATTTTTTGGGTTTGAAGCCGACCGTTGATTCGTTCATGTGCTTGTCTCCAAGAAAGCATCGCGGCCATGGGCCGCTCCTACTTTTTGAACAGCTCGTCGAGCTTTTTTTCGTAGCTCAGATAATTCAGTACGTCGTAAAGCTGGTCACGCGTCTGCATCCAGTCGAGGATCTTCTGCTGCGTGCCCTGTTTGCGAATGGTGGTGTAGGTCAGCTCCGCCGCCTTGCTCATGGTGCGGAATGCGGACAGGGGATAAAGCGCGAGACGCACACCGGCCTCCGCCAATTCCGTGGTCGTAAACAAGGGCGTCTTGCCAAATTCGGTGATGTTGGCGAGTACCGGAACTTTTACGGCCTGGGTAAATTGCCGGTACTCGTCCAGCGTGGTCAACGCCTCGGCAAAAATCATGTCGGCGCCGGCGGCGACGTACTTCAACGCACGCTCCACCGCCGCCTGCTGCCCTTCGACACCGTGCGCGTCGGTGCGTGCCATGATGACGAACTTCGGATCCGTGCGGCCGTCCACGGCGGACTTGATGCGGTCGCCCATCTCGGTTGCATCCACCAGCTCCTTGCCGGGACGATGACCACAGCGCTTGGCCGCCACCTGGTCCTCGATGTGCAGGCCGGCGGCGCCGGCGCGGATCATCTCGCGCACCGTGCGCTGGATGTTGAAGGCTGCGCCCCAGCCGGTGTCTGCGTCCACCAGCAGCGGCAGGCGCGTCGCGCCGGTGATGCGCCGGATGTCTTCGCACACGTCGTTGAGCGAGGTGATGCCGAGATCCGGCAGGCCGAAGGAGGCGTTGGCCACGCCCGCGCCCGAGAGATACAGCGCTTTGAAGCCGGCCCGTTCCGCCAGCAGCGCGCAATAGGCATTGATCGCGCCCACCACCTGCAAGGGGCGCTCGGCATCGAGCGCTGACCAGAAACGAGCGCCGGCGGAATCAGACTGGGCCATGCAAGGTCCTTGGCACTTGGGCAGGGCCGGTTATTCTAGCGGCTTGGGGGAT
Source organism: Gammaproteobacteria bacterium (assembly GCA_035279405.1). Taxonomy (NCBI): domain Bacteria; kingdom Pseudomonadati; phylum Pseudomonadota; class Gammaproteobacteria; species Gammaproteobacteria bacterium. The sequence continues at coordinate 170,135 of DATEHU010000034.1, read as the reverse complement.
GAGCCGCTAACCGCGAATCAGCGACGATACATTTCGCGACGATGGCCTACTTTCACCACTACCACGCAGACTTCGGCGTCGTTTATCGTGTAGATAATCCGGTAACGGCCCTGACGCAGGCGATATTTTTCTTCGCCGCTCAGTTTCTCGGCCCCTTGCGGCCGTGGGTCGTCGATCAGCAAATGAATGCGGGCCAGAATGCGTTCAACGTCTCGGTTGGGAATGGGGCGCAGGTCTTTGGCAACGGATTTCTTGATGACCAGCTTATAGCTTGCCATGCGCCTTGAGGTCCTTGAGCAATTGCTCGTAGCTCATGGTCGGCTCCGCGACACGTTCCTCAAATGCCGCCAAGTCCTCCTGGTCCTCAGCCAGTGCCTGACGCACCAGCTCGTTCACCAGTTCGGAGACCGGCCGGTGGGCACCCGCCGCCTTTATGCGCAGGGCGCGGTGCAGGTCCGAATCCAGATACACAGTGGCGCGGATAGTTTCGCTCATGCCGGTAATATAACGTTTTAACGTTAAATCGTCAAGACGTTCTTAGGCAATTTTTACCACGATCCGGCCGCGGTGACGGCCTTCAAGCACCTGGCTAAAAGTCCTGGGCAAGTCATCGAAGGGAATGGGGGTGCCGGCGACGAGTTTGAGTTTGGGTGGCTTGAGATCGGTGGCGAGGCGTTGCCAGATCTTGAGGCGCAGCGCCCGCGGTGTGGCCATGGAATTGATGCCGAGCAGATTCACGCCGCGCAGGATGAAAGGCATCACCGTGGTGCGCAGTTCGGCGCTGCCGGCAAGACCGATGCTGGCAATGCTGCCCCACCAGCCGACGCTGCGCGTGAGCCAGGCGAGCATTTCGCCACCGACGTTGTCCACCGCGCCCTGCCACTGGATACGCTCCAGCGGCTTGCTGCCGTAGCTGATCTCATCGCGCAGCAGGATCGAAGACACGCCCAGCTGTCGCAGATAATCCTGCGCGTCGCGCTTGCCGGTGACGGCCACCACTTCATAGCCGCGTTTGGCAAGCATGTTCACGGCCAGCGAACCCACGCCGCCCGTGGCACCGGTGACGACCACCGGCCCGCCTTTCGGTTTGACACCGTTGTGCTCCAGTTTGTGGATGGCGAGCGCGGCGGTGAAACCGGCGGTGCCGAGCATCATGGCCGTGTGCGTGCTGAGCCCCTTGGGAAGCGGAATCACCCACGCGCTCTTGGCGCGTACGTATTCCGCATAGCCGCCATCATGGTCTTCGCCCAGACCGCAGCCGGTGACCAGCACCTTGTCGCCTTTCTTGAAGCGGCGATCCACGGAGGACGCCACCACGCCGGCCACGTCAATGCCGCCCACCAGAGGAAAGCGCCTGAGAATCCTGCCCTGACCGGTGGCCGCGAGCGCATCCTTGTAATTGACGCTGGAATACTGCGCCTGGATGACGACTTCGCCCGGCGCGAGCTGATCCAGAGTCAGTTGTTCGAAGCGCGCGCTGATGCGTGTGCCGTCCTGATGAATGCGGTAGGCGGTAAACGGTTTATTCATGTCCGGCTCCGGCACCTTGACCATGGTTGATGGCCTGCGCGCCATTCAAGCGGATTTGCCCAGAATCAGCCGCGCGCCGCGCCGGTGCGTGACATAGGTCCACGCCCAGGCGAGCATCACCAGCACGCGGCTGCGAAAATCAATCAGATAATAAATGTGGGCGAACACCCACACCACCCAGGCCGGCCAGCCGCGCAGCCTGAACCATCCGATCTGCGCCACGGCACGCTTGTGGCCGATGGTGGCCAACTGCCCCATGTCGCGGTAGTGGAACGGCCGGCGTGCACGCCCCGTCCGCTCCGCGAGAATGGTTTCGGCCACATGGCGGCCCTGTTGCTTGGCCACGGCGGCGATGCCGGGCAGCGGTACGCCGGTCTGATGGGCGAAGTGCGCGAGATCGCCGGCCACGAACACCTCGGGATGGCCGGGCAGGCTCAAATCCGCGTTCACGATAATGCGCCCCTGGCGATCGGTGGCCACGCCCAGCGTGCGGCCAACGGGTGCCGCCGCGACGCCCGCGGCCCAAAGCACCGTGCCGGCGAGAATCTGCTGCGCGCCGAGTTGTACGCCGATCGCCGTCACCTGCGTGACCGCGGACCCGATGCGCACGTCCACACCCAGTTCCGCAAGCGCGCGTGCAGCGTAGGCGGAAAGTACGGGCGGCAATGCGGGCAGCAGACGTGGTCCGGCTTCGACCAGCACCACGCGTGTCAGCTCGGGCCGGATGTTGCGGAAATCCCGCGCTAGGGTGAAGCGCGCCATCTCGGCGATGGCCCCCGCCAATTCGACGCCGGTGGCGCCGCCGCCGACGATCACGAACGTCAGTAGCTGGCGCTGCAATTCCGGGGCACGGGTATATTCGGCGGCTTCGTAAGCCTGCAACACGCGGCGGCGGATTTCGCGCGCCTGCTCCACGGTCTTCAGGCCCGGCGCCCAAGGCTCCCAATCGTCGTGCCCGAAATAGGTGTGGCTGGCGCCGCAGGCGAGCAACAGGAAATCGTAGGACACTGCGCCGAAACCCGCGCTCACCTGCCGGGTCTTCAAATCCACGCGTTCCACATCACTCTGGTAGACGCGCACATTGACATGCCGCGACAGCACGCTGCGCAGCGGCACGGCAATGTCGGCCGGGCTGAGCTCCGCCATGGCCACCTGATAAAGCAGCGGCTGGAACACGTGGTGGTTGTAGCGGTCGAGCAGCGTGACCTGCACGCCGTGCGCGCCACCCAGGCGTCGGGCGGCCTGCAAGCCCGCGAACCCGCCGCCCACAATCACCACGTTTCGCATGTTCTCGGCTCCGGAAGGCCGCCCGGGCACTCCATGTTGGCACAAATCCGCGCGCTTCCGAACGCACAAAGACAAGCCCTGGCCAAGCCGGGGCTTGTCTCGTGGAATGCAACGTCTGGATTATTGGTTGGGCAGGAAATACCAGCGGCCGGTGAGCATCCACATGCTGGCGCTGTTATGGCTGCCGCGCGCATAGCTCAGGCCCAGACCGTAATTCTCGGTCAGCTTGTAGATGGCAGCGAATGAGCCCACGGTCTCGGAACGGCTGTGGTCGTGGCTCAGCAGACCGACGTTGTCCTGATCCATGAACACGTTGAGTTCCAACTGGTCGAGCGGCAGGAAGCGCAGACCGAAGCCGAAGTCGTAGCCGTCCTGGTTGTCGCTGGTGGACACCACGAAGCCCGGGAACAGGTTGGTACTCGGCCCCTGTTTCCAGTGATCGTTGGCGTACCCCGCGCGCGCCACCAAGTCCATGGAATCGCTGAGCGCAAAATGCACGCCCACGGACGCGGATTCATCCCGCGTGAAAAACCCGCCGGTGAGGATGCCGCCGTTGAATCGGTTCTGGGCGTAATTGCCGGCGACGAACCAGTAGGTGTCGAAGGCATAGCTGCCGGCCAGCTGGTAACCGCTGCCGCCGCTGAAACCGGTGGTGGCACCCTTGGTATAACTCAGGTCCACGGTGTTGTAATCGGGCGCAGCGGCGCGCACGGTCAAGGGCACGGCGATCGCCAATGCGACCAGCAACAGCAAAAGCTTGTGCATGACTGCTCCGGTAAACGGGGATTGAGTCCGTGGCGCGCACATCGTATAGGTATGCAACACCGCGTGACAAGACTTGTTTGTCCGCAAATGCCGCGGCGCGTGTGGAATCACGGTTCAGCGCGGCAAAAAAAGCCCCGGCTATGCCGGGGCTTGGATGGCACATCGCCAGGCACTCAATAATAAAAGCGCACGCCGGCCTGGAAGGTGTTGAAGTCGGAGTTGTTGGAATAGCTCGCGAACACGCTCCATTGCTGGTTGATGTTGAACAGGCCGCGCACGCCGATGGTGTTCTCCGTGCTGCTCGGATTGGTGTTGACATTGGTGTGGCTCACGAAGCCGTCCACCTCGAACTGCGAATTGATGGCAAAGCGCACGCCGCCATCCACGCCCCAGCCGTTGGCGCTGGTGCCGGTGGCGTTGAAGCGCAGAAACTCGCCTTCAACGAACAGGCCCAACTGGTTGCTCAGATCCATGTGATAGCCGGCGCCCAGATTGAAGTTGTTCTCGCTGATGCTGCAGCAGGTAAGGTGGCTGTAGCCCGCGAACGCGTGCCAGTTGGGCGTGAAGGTATAGGAGCCGTCCACGCCAAGACCATTCAGGCTGGAACCGCCGCTTGGGCTTTCGCTCACATAGCCGCCGTTGGCATAGTTGTAATTGAAACTGCCGTCGGCGGCGTACGCGGCCACCGGCAGGGCTGCACACAAAATCAACACGCTCGAGATCTTTGTCCACATATGCCTTGACATGAGTTACTCCTTACATGCTGGCTAAGGTTGTTTACGCAAACACTTGTATCCCCAATCACTTTAATCTAGCACAGGAATCCCCGGAGGTCGTATCCGGAAAAACCCGGGGTAACCGGAGCCCGCGGCTTTCAGCCGGCGCGCCTGGCCCGGCCGCGACACTGGCGCACCGCATTCGCCAATTCCGCTCCGGTCTGAAAGCGCGCATCGGGTTTTTTCTGCAGCGTGCGCTCCACCAGCGCTTTGAGCACCGGGGAAATGTCTGGCCGCAGAAAGCTGACATCGGGCGGAGCCGAATTCGCCACCTTGAACATGAGTCCGGTCAGCGTCGGCGCATCGAACGGCAACTCGCCGCGCAGCAGCTGGTACAGAGTCACGCCCAGGGAATACAGGTCGCTGCGCCCATCCACCTTTCCGCCGCCTACCTGTTCCGGTGACATGTAGGACGGGCTGCCGAGTATCGTGCCGGTGCGGGTCTTGCTGGCGTTGAGCACCCCGGCCACGCCGAAATCAGTGATCTTCAGGCGTCCGGTGTCGCGCTCGTACAGGATGTTCGCGGGTTTGATGTCGCGGTGCACCACCCCGCGCGCATGCGCATAGTCGAGCGCCTCGGCAATCTTAATGACGATGGCCAGAACCTCCTCGATCGGCAACAGGCTTCCCTGCAGCGCGTAATCCTGCAGCGGTGTGCCCGCGACGTAATCCATGGCGATGTACGCCAGCCCCTGGTCCTCACCCACGTCATAAATGGTGACGATGTTCGGATGATTCAGCTGGCCTGCGGTTTCCGCCTCGCGGAAGAAGCGCCGCGTGACCTCCTGCTGCGCACTGCCGGAAAATTCGTTGGCGAAATTCAAGGTCTTGATGGCCACGGTGCGATTGATTTTCTGATCGCTGCCCAGGTATACCACGCTCATGGCGCCGCGCCCGAGCTCGCGCAGCAACTGGTAGCGCCCCAGCACCGGCTTTTGCAGGCCGTCGTCGGTGAGCAGAATGCGCTCGCCGGTGCGCGCGTGCGTCAGCGTGGCCTGGCGGTCAAGCGCCTGCAGCTTGCGCAGGCGCTCGGCGACGCTGCCGAACTCCGGCACGCGTCGCTCCATTTCGGTGTACACCTCGATGGCTTCCGGATAGCGGCGATGGCGTTCGTGTTCGTGCCCGAGGTGCAGCAGATTTTCATGCAAGGCCGCGGACGGCAGGCATTTGCCGAAATACGTGAGCGCGTCGTGGTAGCGCCCAAGGGTCTGGCACGCGAGCGCCAGCTGGCGGTTGGTTTCGGAGAATTCCGCGTCGGGAACGCCGTGCCAGTCGTGCAACCACTGCAGGGTTGCCACCAGTGCATACCCGACGACCAGAAACAGGATCGGCAGGATCAGCGGCAACCACACGCCGCGCGCCAACAGGGGGATGAATTCGGCGTTCACTAGCACAATAAAAAACAGCACACTCGCGACCAGCACCGGCCAGCGGCGCATGCGGCTTGCCATGACCGTCAGGTACCCACCCACCAGCAATGTCAGCAGTGCGCGCAGTGCCCACGCCCACCAAGGTGCGGCCACCAAATCATTGTTCAGAATGCGGGAGACTACCTCGGCCGCGGCCAGGGTCGGCGTGTCCCCGCCGCTCGGACCGACAATCACGGTTTTGCCGGCCAGATTTTCCGCGGGCACTTGCCCGACGAGCACCGCATCAAAGCCGTACACCGGGATGGCGCTGCGACCGGCGCCGCCCGGGTAGCGACGCGATTGTGCGCGCAACCGCGCGTCGGTAAACAGGTACTCATCCCCGAGGCTGATGCCGCCGCCGGCATGCGCGACGATGTCGCTGTTGCCGAGCCCCAGGTCGCGCGCCGCCACGAGCAGAGCAAAGCTCGGGAGCAGCTGACCTTGCACTTCAATCATCAGGGCGTGCAGGTCCGCGGGCGCGGATTCCGACAACCAGCCGATGCCGGCCGCAGCCTGTCCAAGTGCATCAAGGGGCGGGCTCAGGCTTGCGTCCTCGGGCCGAAAAAACCACCCGGTCGTCATCGAGGGTTCGGGTTGCGGTACCTGCATCTTCAGACTTAACCAAGCAGGCAACGGCGCGGTTGTCGGCGTCGGTCCCACGAGGCCATGCGCCGCCAGGATCACGTTGCCGGCCTTGGCAATACCGTCGGCAAACATCTGGTCGGCGGACAGCGCATCCTGAGCCCGGGCAATTTGGCGCGCGGCATACCGGTCCCTTTTGAGCGGCGCCAATGACGCCAGTTCGTGCAGATATTGCAACGCCTCGGCATTCTGCGGCGCGCTGAACTCCGGGACGAAAGCGATAACCCGCGCCTTGTCGGCCGCGAGTTGCGCGGTAAGCTGCGCAAACAGATCGCGCCCCCAGGGCCGGGGGCCGTGCTTTTGCAGCGCGGCGTTGTCCATGGCCACCACCACCACATCGGGGTTGGGTGGGCGCTGCGGGGCGAGCAGCTGTGCGGCGCTCGCCACCAGGGCTTCGCCGCTGCGTCCGAATTGCAGCACGGCGGCCGCCGTCAGCAGCAGCGTGATGCCGATGCCGGGCAGCCAGCGCCGCAAGCGCAAGCCCTTCAGGATGTTCGCAATTCTCAACATGGACGCCGATTAAACCCCAGGAAGTTGCGCCCCGGTATGGGGGCAATTCGGTTGATATTATGCAAAATAGAGTAACCGAGCCTCGCGCCCCCCGCCATGGGCTGAAGGAAAAGGATCAAAACCCAGACACGGCGCGGCCTCCAAGGGCACGGCGAGGGCGGTAATGCCTTCGACCGCGGCCAGCCGGAGGTGCACATTTCAGCCTGGGTGTCCCGGCTTGTGCAGCCATAGGGTGCGCAGCCAGTCCCGCAGGTTGCGCCCGGCATTGACTGCCACCACCAGGGCCAGTCCGAAATAATCCGCAAAGCTGCCGCTGATACCGATCAGGACCATGGCGAGCGCCGTGAGCACCACCGGCAGACCCCACGTGATCCAAAGCATGAACGCACGCGGTGAGTAATGGCGGACGCTGTCGCTTTCGGGCGCACGTCTGGGTACCGCGGCGAACACCAGCGCCGCGATCAGCGGGGTGCAGGCGGTGAGCACCAACGCCGCAACACTCGCATGACTGTGCTTCACCCACACGGCCGCCTGCACAATGACCAGCGCGGTGCCGGCAAACCCGAGCAGCGTCGCGATCAGCTGCACCGCCGCCGTGGAAATGCCCCGGGATTCAGGATCTGAGATCGCCGCCATCATCCGGTATGCGCGAAGCCGATGAGCATGACGATCAGCGCGACCACTGCAAAGCCGCCGTGCAGCACCACCATGGCGCTTGGCAAAGACTGGCGCGCGGCGCGGAGTGCAAACAACATCAGGCCGCCGGTAGCAGCCAGGACGAACAGCACCGTGGCCGCGATGAGCGCGCGATTGTGCGGATAGTGGGTATCCAGCACGACCAGCAACACGATCACTGCGATGCCGGCGAGCCCGTGCAGACTGCTGATCGCGAGCGGCACGTGACGGCGCCGCCAGCCGAACGTAGCGAGCGTCAATCCGGCCAGCACCACCAGGACTACCAGGATCAATACCGCCAGCCGCATGCACTCTGTTCCGCAAAAATTTCAATGATAACGACGCGCGTGCGACTGGCAAACACATTCAACGACGTTGATAGACAATCCGCCAGATGCGTCCGTGTTGCGAGTCACTTATATAAAGAGCGCCGTCCGGCCCCTCGGCCACGCCGCTGGGCCGAAAGTGCGCGTCATCCGGCGAAGCCAGCGGGCTCACGCCGGCAAAATCACCCGCAAACACCTGATAGCCGCCTGCGGGCAATGCGCCCTTGAACGGCACGAATACCACTTGATAGCCCGCCTGCGGCAACGGCGCGCGATTCCAGGAACCGTGAAATGCGATGAACGCACCGCCGCGGTACGCGCTCGGGAATGCATCGCCGGTGTAGAAGGTCAAGGCCAAAGGCGCCCAGTGCCCGGGAAAGGCGAGAATCGGTTTGGCGTATTGGCTGCATTCGCCCACCTGCTTGCCATTGCCGCCGTATTCGGGCGCCAGCACTCTCTTGTGCTGCAACTGATCATAGTAGCAGTACGGCCAGCCGAAGTTGTCGCCGCGGCTGACGCGCAGGAATTCCTCGGCGGGCAGCTCGGCGCTTTGCTGCGGCGTGTACAGCTCGGGCCAGTTCCCGTACAACTGGTCGCGCCCCATCTGCAGATCGTACAACTGTTGCACCGCTGCGTTCCACGCAATCGCCAGGCCGTTGCGAATGCCGGTCGCGTAGCGTCGCCCGTCCTGCGGAAAATGCTGGTTGATCCTGTCGGCATTGAATTCCCAGATACCGCCGTGCTCGGTGAGATACGGACACGGCCGGATGCCGGGCGAGCCGCGGCGGCGATCCTCGCGCTGGCAGGCGTTCGACGGTGCGCCGACGTTCACGTAAATATGTCCGGCAGCGTCAAACGCGAACGTCTTGGCCGCATGCTCGTCCTGCTCGGGGAATCCGCTTACCACCACTTCGGCCGTGGTGTCCGGCAGCAACTGTCCGGGCACGAGTTTATAGCGCAGCACCTCGGTGGGCGTGGCGAAATACAGGTAGCCCGCGTGCACGCGGATGCAGGTGCCGCCGTATTCCCCGAAGCGCTTGATTTCGGCGGCGCGACCCTCCGCGCCCGGACGCAGGGCCACGATACCGCCGCCGGATTCCGGACTGAACAGCGCCACGTACACATCGCCGTCTGGCGCGACCGTAAGATTGCGTGCCGTGCCCAGGTTGTCGGCAAATACCGTGGCGCAGAAACCCGCCGGCAAGGTGATGCCTCCGTTACCGGAATCACAGTGCGCCGGCGGTTCGGCCGCCAGCAGCGCACGCGCCGGCAAAAGTAACATGACCAGCAACGCACTGCCGAGCAGAAATCCGGTATTCATAGAGCCTCCGCAACGCAGGACGGGAAAAGACTTCACTGAATCGTGAACGCCACCAGGTCGGAACGATACTGCGTGGGCGTAAGTTGCTGCGGTGCGGGAATACCAGGTGCCATGCAATTTACCGTGTCGTAACCCGCGGACTGCCCGTTCGACGGCGGATTCCAGCACACCACACCGCCCATGACCTCATAGTTGCCCGGCGCCACCAAACCGCCCGCAAGATTGGCCTGATTCCAGATTACCGTGAAGGTCTTGGTCTCGTTGGCGGCAAACGTCATGGGTACGCCGTCCAGGCTGATGGCCATGCACTGCATTCCGGGAACCGGACCGTTGAACACCACGTTGGCCGTGCCGGAGATCACCACCGCAATGTCAAACTGCGACACGCACACCTGGCTGGTGATGGTTTGCGGCATATTGGTGCGATTATGCACGCTCAACACGAACTGTATGCTCTCGCCCGAGGTGAAGCTCGTGGTGGGAACGCCGTTCGCACTTTCGACCGCCAGGGTGGTGACAAAGATTGGTGAGCCATCGCTTTGCCCACTGATGTTGCTACTCTGCTGGCACTGCGTATTGCCGAGCAGGACCACGGCACACAGGATTATTCCGGCGAAACGTAAGAGAAGGCGCATGGGCCACCCCCAAGTCAACTGTGAGAAAGCAAGACTCGATTCAGTATAGTCCCTCGGGGTTCACTGGATGGTGAACGGCACCAAGGTCGAGACGTATACGCTCGGCGCCAGGTCACCGGCACCCGGCACGCCGCCCGGCATGCACGCAGTGTTCGCGGAGGAAGACGAGTTCGCCGAGCTGGCGGGAAAATTGCAGGTCAGGCCGGCGAGCACCTCATAGTTACCGGAGGATACTGCGAAGCCCGCGTCGTCAGTCTGGTTCCAGACCAGCGTGAAGGTTTGCGTCTGGCCCGCGGGGATGGTGAGCGTGGTGACCTGCTGGGCAAAGACCTGACCCAGCGACCAGGTCCACACTTCCGTGGCAGTACCACTGTCAAACACCGCGAAGTTGAATTGCTGCGCGGTATTGAAGCTTATGGTCTGGCTGGTGGTGCTGCGGTTGCGCACGCTCAGCACGAACTGGATCGCCTGGCCCGGTGAAAAACTGCCAGTGGCATTGCCGTTGACGTCTTCCACGGCCAGTGTGGTCACGAAATTGGCGCCGTCCGGCCCGATGCCGTTGTTAGCGGTGTTCTGGCAGCGCGTGCTGCCAAGCAGCGCCACGGCGAGCAGGCCGAGGCCGGTCAAATAAATCAGTCGTCTGAACATGCCGGATTCCTGGGCTGCCGCTGCGCAGCCGCTTGTGCCCAGTATAGCGCCGGGGTTCCGGTAAGATTGGCCGGTCCGAAAACACGCGCGCGCCATGGAACACACTGCCCTGCGCTCCATCCTGATTCTGCTGGCCGCCGCGGTGCTGGTGGTGGTGGCGCTCAAGCGCGTCAAGCTGCCCACGGTCATCGCGTATCTGGCCACCGGCTTCATCGTCGGACCGCACGGCCTCGGCTGGATCGCGGATACCGAAGACACGCGCACACTCGCGGAATTCGGCGTGGTGTTTCTGCTCTTCACGCTGGGCCTGGAATTCTCGCTGCCGCGCCTCATCGTGATGCGCAAGGCCGTGCTGGTGCTCGGTGGGTTGCAGGTACTGCTGACCACCGCCGGTACCGCGCTCGCCGCGTGGCTGTTTGGCGTGACGCTGCCGGTGGCCATCGTCATCGGCGGCGCCTTTGCCATGTCCTCCACCGCCATCGTGGTCAAGCAACTCGCGGAGCAGAACGAACTCAACCTGCAGCACGGGCGGCTCACCATCGCGGTGCTGCTGTTCCAGGATCTGGCGGTGATTCCATTCCTGATCCTGATTCCCGGCCTGACTCACGGCATCGGAACGCAACTGGCAGGCGCGCTGCTGCTGGCATTCGGCAAGGGCGCGCTCGCGGTGATCGTGATCTTGGCGTTCGGCCGCTGGCTGCTGCGACCGCTGTTCCACCAGATTGCCACCACGCGGTCGGCGGAATTATTCACGCTCGCCGTGCTGCTGTTCACGCTTGCCAGCGCCTGGGGCACGGCAGCGCTCGGACTGTCGCTGGCCCTGGGCGCGTTTCTCGCCGGCATGATGCTCGCGGAAACCGAATACCGCCATCAGGTGGAGGCCGACATCCGCCCGTTCCGCGACATCCTGCTCGGCCTGTTTTTCGTCACCGTCGGCATGCTCATCAATCCGCTCACCATGGCGCGCCACTGGTGGCTGTTGCTCGCGTGCGTGGCGCTGCTGATGCTGTTCAAGACCGCACTGGTAGGAGCGCTGACGCGCGTGCTGGGCGGCGACCGCGCCACCGCCTTGCGCACGGCGCTCGCGCTCAATCAAGGCGGCGAATTCGGTTTTGCGTTGTTGGCGCTGGGCTTGGCGCAAGCGGTGATCCGCGCGCCGGTGGCGGAGTTCGGACTCGCGGTCATCGTCATCAGCATGCTGGTGAGCCCGCTGCTGATCCGCTTCAACGGCGCAATTGCCAACCGCCTGTACCCGCGCGATCAGCCCGGCGAAGAGCACGACCGCCTGCTGCACGACATCGGCCAACAGCAACTGCACCTGCGCGACCACGTGGTGATCGTGGGCTACGGCCGTGTCGGCCAGAACGTGGCGCGCTTTCTCGAACCCGAAGGTTTCGACTTCATCGCCCTGGATCTGGACCCGATGCGCGTCAAACAGGCGCGCGAGGCCGGTGATCCGGCGTACTACGGCGACGGCACCAACCCGGCGGTGCTCAAGGCCGCGGGCGTGGAGCATGCACGCGCGCTGGTAATCAGCTATTTCCGCATCCCGGTGATTCTCAAGATTCTGGCACATGCAAAGAAGCTGCGACCCGATCTGCCGGTGCTGGTGCGCACCCGCGACGATGCGGAGCTCGACAAACTCATGCAGGCGGGCGCAACCGAAGTGATTCCCGAGACCCTGGAATCCAGCCTCATGGTGGCCGCGCACCTGCTGCAGCTGCTGGGCGTGCCGATGAAAAAAATCCTGCGCAAGGTTCAGGACGTGCGCGCACACCGCTACAGCCTGTTGCGCAGCGTATTCCGCGGCCAGGATGCGTTGCCGATCGATCCCAGCCATGCCTTCCGCGAACAGCTTTACACCGTGGCGCTGGAGCCCGGTGCGCACGCCATCAACAGAAGTCTCGGCGAGCTCGATCTCCGGGCGCACAAGGTGGTGGTGACTGCATTGCGCCGCGAAGGCGTGATCGGCCGCCAGCCTTCGGCCGATACCATATTAAAGACAGACGACGTACTGGTGCTCTGGGGCACGCCCGAGGATCTGGAAATCGGCGAGGAAATCCTGTTGCGCGGCGTGCATTTCAAAGCTTCCTCCGTTAAAGGCCCCGCATGATCAGCATCGGCACGCCGCTTACACCCAAGGCCACCCGCTTGCTGCTCTTGGGCTCGGGTGAACTCGGCAAGGAAGTCACGATTGAGGCACAGCGTTTCGGCGTCGAGGTCATCGCCGTGGACCGCTACGCGCATGCACCGGCGATGCAGGTGGCGCACCGCGCGCACGTCATCAACATGCTGGACGGCGCGGAAGTGCGGCGCGTGGTGGAGCTGGAAAAGCCCCACTACATCGTGCCGGAACTGGAAGCCATTGCCACGCCCACGCTGCTTGAACTGGAAACGGAAGGCTGGACCGTAATTCCCACCGCGCGCACCGCGCGCCTCACCATGGACCGGGAAGGCATCCGCCGTCTGGCGGAGGAGGAATTGAAGATCCGCACGTCGCCCTATCGGTTCGCCGACACACCGGAGGAATTCCGCGCGGCGGCAAAGGCCATCGGCCTGCCTTGCGTGGTGAAGCCGGTGATGAGTTCCTCCGGTAAGGGCCAGAGCGTCATCGAAAAGGAAACGGACATCGCCGCCGCCTGGGAGTATGCACAGAAGGGCGGGCGCACCGGTCAGGGCCGCGTGATCGTGGAGGGCTTCGTGGATTTCGACTACGAGATCACGCTGCTCACCGTGCGCCACGCGGGCGGCACCACGTTCTGCGAGCCCATCGGTCACCGCCAGGAACATGGAGATTACCGCGAGTCCTGGCAGCCGCAGCCCATGTCGCCCGCGGCGCTCACCGAAGCGCGACGCATGGCGCAGGTGATCTCCGGCAATCTCGGCGGGCGCGGCATTTTCGGCATGGAGTTTTTCGTCAAATCCGACACAGTGTGGTTCAGCGAAGTCTCGCCGCGCCCGCACGACACCGGTTTGGTGACGCTCATTTCACAGGATTTGTCCGAGTTTGCGCTGCATGTACGCGCCATCCTGGGCCTGCCGATTCCCGTGATCCGCCAGTTCGGTCCCTCGGCCTCAGCGGTGATCCTGCCGCAGGGCGATTCCGACGCACCGTTGTTTGAAAACGTGGACGCAGCGTTGCATGAGCCCGATACCATGCTGCGCCTGTTCGGCAAACCGCAGATTCGCGGTCACCGCCGCATGGGCGTGACCCTGGCGCGCGACGAGACCATCACGCAAGCGCGGGCCAAGGCTACACGCGCGGCTGCGGCGGTACAGGTTAAATTGTAGGAGCAGCAATATTTTGTGGGAGCGACTGCAGTCGCGATTCCAATTCAGGAGTCCCCATGCCATCTTTCGACATCGTTTCCAAAGTAGAGACAGCGGAACTCACCAACACTGTGGATCAGGTGAGCCGCGAGATCGGCACACGCTATGACTTCAAAGGCACCAGTGCCAAAATCGAGCGCTTGGAAAATATGGTAACGCTGTATGCCGACAGCGAATTCCAGTTGAAGCAGGTGCAGGACATCTTGTACCAGCGCGCCGCCAAACGGGGTATTGACGTCGCGAGCTTCGATCCACAGAAAATCGAAGCCATCGGCGGCGACAAGGCCAAACAGGTAATCAATGTCAAGCAGGGCGTAGACAAGGAGCTGGCCAGGAAAATCGTGAAGCTCATCAAGGACAGCGGCCTGAAAGTGCAGGCTGCGATTCAGGGCGAGGAAGTGCGCGTATCCGGCAAGAAGCGCGATGATCTACAGGCCGCGATTGCGCTCGTGCGCGGCGCGAAGCTGGATCAGCCGCTGCAATTCACCAATTTTCGCGACTGAGTTGTGAAATTCCGCAGCAATAATGGCAGGGTTAGAGCGGCGATATTCGCCGCGATTCCAGATTTCAATCGCGGCTGAAGCCGCTCCCGCAAAATAATTATTTCGGCGCGCTGTCGGCGAAGGAGCGCCGCGTCATGAGCTTGGCGTAATGCCGCGCCAGATTCGGATGCGCGGTGCGCCAGTCAATTTCGGGCAAGCGGAATGACAGCCAGCCGAGCGCACAGCCGACCGCAATGTCGGCCAGCGTGAAGCGTGCACCCGCACACCATTCCCGGTCGTCCAGCTGCTGCGCCATCGTCTCCACACCCGTGGTCACCTTGCCGCGCTGACGCGCCAGCCACTTTGCGCTGCGCTCCCGCGGCTCGCGCTGGGTGTTTTCCAGTCTCATCAACACCCCCGCATCCAGCACGCCGTCGGCCAGTGCTTGCCAGCGCAGCACCGCGATGCGCTCGTCGCCCGCGGACGGAATCAGCGTGTGGGCGGGCGACAGGGAATCGAGGTACTCGCAGATGACACGCGAGTCATAGAGCGCCGTGCCGTCCTGCAGGATCAGGCACGGCACTTTACCCAGAGGGTTGCTTTGCTGGATTTTAGTTTCTGCGGCCCACACATCTTCCAGCACCAGAGGGCAATCCAAGCCCTTCTCGGCGATGAGCACGCGCACCTTGCGCACGTAGGGACTGGAAAGTGAACCGATGAGTTGCATGCAGGCCTCGCTGCCCGATTCTGGATAGTGCGCAGTCGCCGTTCCCGCGCACCGCCGGTGTGTGCCATCAGGATAACGCGAGCCTCACCTTGGGCGGCGCGAGGACGATCAGGATGACACCGATGACCGCCAGAGCAATGACGCCAGGCAACTCGTTGAAGGCGATCAAGTTGCGGAATACCTGAAATCCCATGATGCCAGCATGCGCCAGACTCGACCAGGCGGCAAAGGCAATCAGGCTGCGGTGCTGCACAGGGTTACGCACCGCGAGCAGCAGGAAAACGCCCAAGGTAACGTACAAGCTCAGCATCATGCGGAATGTTTCGTCTTTAAACGGCGGTCGCACAATCAGATAGGCTCCTGCCAAAAAGAGCAGTCCCACCAACACCAGTACCGCTTTCAGCGTGCGTTCACGTAGCATTGCGTCCTCCTTGCCTACTATTTGCCTGTAACGACAACTTTTCCAAGTACCTGCCCTTCTGGAGGCGTCCGGGGACCCTTCCAAGTCCCACCGCAGATCGCATGCAGTACAGACGCGGCGGGCCTCGGTGAAAATGTGCATGTCTCTCCTAGGGCTTGGCTCCCGCCTCCGGCGAGGTCAGCCGCAGATCCACCTCACCCACGTTGACGTCGAGTTTCATGCTGTCCGGGCCGCTGCCGGACAGATGAATGCGCCGGCCGAGGCCGCTGTGGCGGCCGCCACCGCGCACCCGCTTGCCTTGAATGAACACCGCGGCTTCGCCGATGTCGCTCGACAGGTTAATGGGTCCGGGCGCGGAAGTCGCGGACGTGGCGCTGATCTGGCCGACGTTCACGCTCGCCTGCAGCGGACCGTGTGGCACATCCACATCAATTTCGCCGACGTTGAGATTGACGTTGACCCCGCCGGCGACACCCTGCACGTTGACTTGACCGACCTTCATATTCAAGGCCAGCGCCAGGCGCGCGGGAATTTGCAGGTCCCAGTGTTGTTTCACCTGATTCGTATCCAGCTTGCTGCTGGATCCCAACGACAACCCCAGGTGATCGCCTTGGCGTTGCTGAACAATCTGTGCGCTCTGGATTTCGCGCGTCGTGGTGCTGCTCTGCCAGTGGAAGAACCACAGAAACTCGCGCGATTTCTGCTCCAGCCGCACGCTCACGTGCACCGCGTCGTCTGCGGACGACGTGACGCGGAGCTCGCCCACGCCTGCGGTAATCGCGAGTGTTTCAATACCGCTCGCGGAAACGTCGGCGGTCAACGTGCGCGTGCCGGCGGCGAAGGCCACCACCGGCACGCTCAACAGCAATCCCAGAGTAAGCAAGCGTTTCAAGGGGGCCTCAGATTTCCGAGCGATGGCGGCGCAACCAGATGGCACCGAGGATAAAGATAGTCCCAATGCCGACGCCGATCCACATTTCCGGCAGCGCAAACATGTGCGCCACTGAGCCGAAGTTGATCACGCCTTGGCCGCGCGGGCCGAACATCTGGAAACCGCCATGGAAACCGGTTTGTGTTTCGGAAGCTGAATAGCCGCCGAGCAGCATCACACCGCGACCGATGTGGCCAAAAATGCCGTTGCTCAGGTAGTGGCTGCGGAACACGATCAGCTCGATGAGAATCGCACCCAGCGGAATCAGCACTGCCCAGGCCAGCACCAGCTTCTTGGCCCAAGCCGAACACAACAGGAACCAGCCCCAGTAGGGCAGCAGCCATAGCGACTGCTGGATGAGTGCGAACGCCAGCACGATCCAGGTGAGGATGATGGTACCGGGGTAAAACGCTTCATGCAGCAGATTGACACCGATGATGCCTGTGGCAATCGTGAAGATGATGCCGACCACGATTTCGGCGATCACCACCAGCACGAACGTGAAGGCCGGCGCGGCCACCATGCCGGTAAACAGCTTCGACAGCACCGTGGCGGTGTCCGACACCGGCATGGAGCGCCAGAACAACACGCTGCGGTCCTTGCGATCGGCGTACAGGCTATCCATTAGGTAGAACCACACCATGAACAGCATTACCACGTTGAAGAAGCTTGCCATCGCCAGCATGGCGATGTGCAGTCCGCCGCGCGCATCCCCGCCGACGACACCGATATTGTTGACCGTGATCACGCCCTGATGCGCGGCTACAATCAGGGCCACGCCGCCGTACAGGCTGCCGAGCACCGTCAGACAGGCCACCACGATCGGCACGATCCAGAGCGACTTGTGCTCCCAGACCTCCCGTTTCGCAAGCATCCAATACGGCCGGATGGCGTTCATTGCATTTCTCCTTTCATCTTCGCCACGAACAGGTCGGCGATGCTTGGCGTGTGGATTTCGCCCAGTTCCCGCAGTTTGTTCTGATCCACACCTTCAAACAGGAACAGTTTCTTGCCAAAGACTTCGCGTTCATTCAGCGGCTTGAGCGCGCGCGCCTGCTCGACACGCTCGGCGTTCACCAGCACTTCGGCGTACTTTTCCGCCACGGACTCCATCGAGTCATTCAGCACCAGCTTGCCGTTGTGGATGAACATCAGGTCGGTGAGCAGTTTTTCCACTTCCTCCACCTGATGGGTGGTGACCAGGATGGTGCGCTTCTCATCAAAATAGTCGTTGAGCAGGTTCGAATAGAACTCCTTGCGGTACAGGATATCCAAGCCGAGGGTGGGTTCGTCGAGAATCAAGAGCCTGGCGTCAATTGCCATGATCAGCGCCAGGTGCAGTTGCGTAACCATGCCTTTGGACAGCTGGCCGACCCGGCTGCGCTGCGAAATCTTGGTGCGCTCCAGGAAATGCAGGGCACGCGCGCGGCTGAAGCGCGGATGCACCGCTTCCACGTACTCGATGGCGTTGGCCACCTTGAGCCAGCGCGGCAACGTGGCCACATCGGCGATGAAGCACACCTCGTTCATCATCTGCTCGCGGCCCTGGCGCGGGTCGTGGCCGAGCACGTCCAGCTCGCCGTCGAATTCCGTGAGCCCGAGGATCGCCTTGAGCGCCGTGGTCTTGCCGGCGCCGTTCGGTCCGATCAGGCCCACAATGCGGCCTTCCTCGATGTCGAAGTCCACCTTGTCGAGCGCGGCGAATGCACCGTAATGTTTGGTAAGGCCGCGGGCTTTGATTAACAGGCTCATGACTTGCTCCGTTTGCCGTCGTCCACGGCGTTCAACAATTCCCTGGGATCCAGGTCCAGGCGGCGGATACGCAGCACAATCTGCGGCCACTCGGTTTTCATGAACACCTCGCGTTCGTTCTTCATGAGCGCACGGCTCGCGCCGGTCTTTACGAACATCCCGAGGCCGCGGCGTTTTTCCACCAGTTCCTCATCCACCAGCGCCTGGTAACCCTTGAGCACCGTGAGCGGGTTGATCTGATAGTCGGCGGCGATGGTGCGCACCGAGGGCAGCGGATCGCCTTCCTTGAGACTACCCTCAAGGATCATGGACACTACCCGATCCCGCAATTGGCGGTAGATCGGCTGGTTGTCGCTCCATTTGGGATCCATGTGCCTCTCCGCTGCTGCTCTAGCGAACTAGAGCGCTATAGTTGAGCGTACCTTAGCGGCCCAGACCATCAAACACCAGCACGTTGAACGCGCGCAGTGCGGCGCCAGTGTCAAGGTACTGTCCGGGAGAAAATGCGCCCAACGCCGTCATCAACGAGCACATAGCCGTATCTTCTGTCGTGCTCGCTGTGGTCGTGGGGGCGGTGCCCGCCAACCGCTTGGCGACCACCTCGGCCAACTGTTCGGCAGTCGGCTGCACTACGATGGGTGCGAGCGCCACGCTTGTCGTCGTCGGGTGGTTCACGCCGTTGGCTTCGGCATACTGCCAGTCGGCCTCGCTGGGTGTTACCACGATCGCAGCCAGCTCGATGGGCTCGGCTTCAACCTTCGCCGGGGTTACCACGATCTTGGCCAGTTCGATGACTTGGGTCTCGTGTACGGCCCGCCGGTGCAAATCCACGGCGCTGACCGCAGCAATGGCCGCGAGATTCGCGGCAATCACCAATGTGAAAATCAACTTACCTGTAGTGCTCATGACTGTTCTCCTTGCTTGCTTAAGCATCCGGCTTTGGCCGGAATCGTAGTGGTGTTGTAGATAACTATAACACTAAAATATAAAAAAGCAAGTACCTCCGAAGAAATTTTTCAGGTGGGCCCTGTATTCATAAAGTACATTGAATCAACAACCTACAAATGACCTGAAGTCATCGGGCGGGGCCGCTACCCGCGGCATCCATGCGAAATGGCTGTGCGCTCGCGGCTGGGCCTCGTGAACCATGCCCAGGGTCCCCCCGCAGCAGATTGCTCCAGCCCGGCAGGAATCGCGTCTGCCGGTCCCGGAAAACCCAGTCCAGTGCGGCCAGCCGGAAACTTAGCTGGAGCCTTGCTTCGCGGCAGCTTTGCGGCGCCTTGCGACGGAAAATGTGAAGCCTTGCGCGCCGCACCAGCGGCAGCCGCTGGACCGAAAAAGCAGAGTCGCGCCCGGTGCCGCGTGCCGATGTGCATCCCGATTTGCATGCGCCTGCGCGCACAATTGGCGCCGGCTGGTCACTGATTACACGCATGCGCATCGCTGAGTTGGTCTGATGCGGCCGCGGGTCGGGTGCTAAAATCTGCGCTCCGCGTTTGCAAGCATCGCGTCCGTTCAGACGCGATTGCTCTTCACCCCATTTGGAGTTGCCCATGCCTGCAGTGAAAAAACCCGTCCGCATCGCCGTCACCGGTGCCGCCGGCCAGATCGGTTATCAGCTCGTATTCCGCATCGCCGCCGGCGACCTGTTCGGCCCCGGCCAGCCGCTGATCCTGCAACTGTTGGAACTGCCGATCGCCCAGGGCGCGCTGTCCGGCGTGGTCATGGAGCTCAACGACTGCGCGTTCCCGCTGGTCGCGGGCATCGTCGCCACCGACACGGCCGAAATAGCCTTCAAGGATGCGGATTACGCTATTCTGGTGGGCGCAAAACCGCGCGGCGCCGGCATGGAGCGCAAGGACCTGCTGCTGGAAAACGCCAAAATCTTCTCCGCGCAGGGCAAGGCGCTGAATAGCGCCGCGAAGAAATCCGTGCGGGTCCTGGTCGTGGGCAATCCGGCGAACACCAACGCGCTGATTACTGCGACCAACGCACCGCGCATCCCGGCCCGCAACATCACCTCGATGATGCGCCTCGATCAGAACCGTGCCATGTCGCAACTCGCCGCCAAAACCGGCGCACACGTAAACGATGTGAAACGCCTAGTTATCTGGGGCAATCACTCCTCGACGCAATATCCCGACGTCCATCAGGCCACCGTCAAGGGCAAACCCGCGGTCAAGCTCGTGGACGAAAACTGGGTGCAGAACGATTTCATTCCCACGGTGCAGCAGCGCGGCGCGGCGGTCATCAAGGCCCGCGGCGCGTCCTCGGCGGCTTCGGCCGCCGCTGCTGCCATTGACCACATGCGCGACTGGGTGCTGGGCAGCAAAAACCAGTGGGTGAGCATGGGAGTGGCGTCGGACGGCAGCTACGGCATTCGCAAGGGCATCATCTATGGATTCCCGGTGGTGTGCACCAAGGGCGAATGGAAAATCGTCAAGGGCCTGAAGCCCAACGAATTCTCCCGCGCGCGCATGCTGGCGACTGAGAAGGAATTGCTGGAGGAGCGCGAGGGCGTGAAAGATCTGCTGAACGGTTGACGCCGTGCTGGCATTTCTCCAGTGGTGGATTCCGTGGGAGCCTTCGGCCATCGTGGTGATGGTTTTCGCGGCGGCCGTGTGGCTTTACGCGCGCGGTGTGTGGCGTTCGCCGCTGAGCGCGCCTTGGCGGCGCCAACTGCTGTTCTGGGTGGGCATGCTGGTGATCTATACCGGCCTGCACACGCGTCTCGATTATTACGCCGAGCATGAGTTCTTCATTCACCGCATCCAGCACATCGGCCTGCATCACCTCGGTCCGTTTCTGATCGCACTCGCCTATCCGGGCGTCACCATGCGACGGGGATTGCCGCTGCGCTGGCGCCTGCGTCTGCGCACGGGCCTGCGCTGGACTCCGGTACGCTGGCTGTTCAACGTGCTGCTGCATCCGCTGGTGGCGGCGGTGCTATTCGTCGGCCTGATTTATCTCTGGCTGTGGCCGGCGGTGCATTTCGACGCGATGCTGGACTGGCGGCTGTACCACCTGATGAACTACAGCATGGCGGCCGACGGCATGCTGTTCTGGTGGCTGATTCTCGACCGGCGCACGCGGCCGCCGGCGCGCCTGTCTCCGGGCATGCGCGTGTTCCTGGCCCTGGTGGTGATCGCGCCGCAAATCGTGCTCGGCGCTTACCTCAGCCTTGCCAACAAGGATCTATACCCGATCTACAGTCTGTGCGGGCGGGCGTTCGCGGACATTTCGCCGCTGCTGGATCAGCACCTGGGCGGCCTGATCCTGTGGATTCCGAGTTCGATGATGAGTGTGCTGGCCGCACTGATTGCCTTCAGCTACTGGTTGCGGCTGGACGGTCAGGGACGATTGTCGAAACGCAAGGCGGCGCGGCGTGCCACCTGGCGCGCGCGCGTGGTGGCGCAGACTCAGGGACCGGAAGCGTTGGCGGGTCGCACCGGAAAGTCAGCCTGAAGCACGGCACCACCGGCAAAGTGCAAGTTGATCTTCACCGTGTCGCCGGGTTTGATGGCATGGCGCGCTGCGCTCAGCATCAAGTGAAAACCGCCGGGCGCGAGCGCCGCTTGACCATGCGCGGGAATGTCCATATCCGCAACCGCTTGCATCAGGCTCGAACCCTGATCCAGCCGTGAGCGGTGCAGCATCACCATGTCGTAATCCGGGCTGTCCGCGCCGATGAGCCGCGCGTTCGCGTCACCGTGGTTCACGATTACGGCGTAAGCCGCCGCCGGAAGATCCGCCGGCAGCCAGCGAATCCAGGCGTGCTCGATCTGCAAGGTGGGTTTTGCCGGCGCCGGCGCTGCATGGGCGGTTGCGCACACCACAAGGCCAAGCAGGGCCGTCGCCACGCACGCACGCCGATGCGCGGGATTCACGTCTTCTGTTCCAGCAGCAGCTTCAGGTCATGCACCACCGCCGCTTGCGGATCGCCGGGTGTTGCCAGCAGGCGCGCGCGGCCATCGCGGTCAAAGATGTAGATCGCCGAACTGTGGCTGACCTCGTAGTTGCTGGAAGACCTCTTGGGCGCCTCACGTTCGTAGAATGCGCGATAACGCTTGGCGAGCGCCGCAATCTGGTCCTGGGTTCCGGTAAGTCCCACGATGTGCGGGTCGAATGCGGCCACGTACTGGCGCAGCACCGCGGGCGTATCGCGCTCGGGATCCACGCTGACGAACAGGAATTGCACGCCGTCGGCGGCCGGACCGAGCTGCTGCATCACCTGATGCATGTGGGCCAGCGTCAGCGGGCACACATCGGGACAATGCGTATAGCCGAAATACATCAGCGCGACCTTGCCGCGGTACGTCGCGGCCGTGACCGGCTGGTTGAGCTCGTTGGTCAGCGTGAACTTCAGGTCCGGTAGATGCCCGCTCACGTTGGTGAGTTGCCACTGCGGCTGGGCCTGACAGGCGGCAAGTAGCACCGCGGTCAGCGCGGGCACAAGCAGATGACGACGGCAAATGTGACGCATGTTCAGTGATGACGTGGTAACCGGGGTGAGCGGGCTTGTGCAGCGTGCGTGGCCGGCAACCACGCACGTGCTAGCACGTGCCTGCATTATATATAGTTCACAGGAATCGTGACACGGTTAGGGGACAGAGCCTGTCTGAAAAGAATTGCAACAGGCGTTGACGGTGGCGCAGAACAATTTCCGCGTGCGTGATCGAGCCTGAACAAGCGTAAAAAAAGGCCGCAGGTTTTACCCGCGGCCTTTTGCGTCCCGGCGATTGCGTCTGCCTAGGGCGCACTTGCGTGCGTGGACTCGATGAACTTGGCACTTTTGTCGTGTAGTTCCTTGAGCGAGGGAAGATGCGCATACACCATGTGGCCGGAGTCATAAAACGCGTACTGGATGTTGCTCTGCAGCCTGGTCGGCATCGGCAGGTGATGCATGGTGTACACCGCCGCGTAGTAGGGCGTGGCGAGATCGAAATACCCCGAGTTCAGCAGTACCTTGAGCTCCGGGTTGTAGATCATGGCCGAGGCCAGATCCGGCATCACATTGGGCGTGAACGGCAGGGCGAACGGCGCCCCCGGCTGCTGGTGCTTGAAGTCCCACTCGCCGAACACGTTGATTTCCGGCCGGTAAACCATGTGCTCGCCGAACTTCAGATCCTTGCGCACGTAGTCGTTGAACGCAGACACGTAGGCGGAACTGATGGCCGCGGACTGCGGATCGTAGCTGGCTTCTTCGGCCAGCGGATTCATGGCCGGACCGGTGAAGCGCGTATCCAGCCGGCCGGTGAGATCGTCATTGTCGTTCAGCAATTCATGCTCGAACTGGGGCCCGGTCACCCGCAGATTGGCTTTCAGCAGATAACTCACCGGCAGGCCGGTGTAATTGTGCAGCTGCTCCGCAATCTTCCGCTTGGCGGCCGGATCGAGCGTCGAACCGGCCTGCAACGCCTTCGTATAGTCGTTCGTCGCGAACTGTTCCACCTCGTCGAGGAACGGTTGCAGTTGCGCCGGTGGGTTAGGCAGCTTGTGGTGATACCACGCGGTCGCCGCGAACGTCGGCAACATCATTTCGTACGGCAAATCCACGCCCGGATTGATCTGGGGAAAATCCGCGTTGAGGTTGAAGTTGAGGATCGCCGACAACAGGATCACGCCGTTCAGATCCACGTCGTTGTTGGTCTCAAGATCGTTGGCGAGCACCGCCGAGCGCGTGGTGCCATAGCTCTCGCCGAACAGGTACTTGGGAGAATTCCAGCGTCCGTACTGTGAGAGGAAGCGGGTAATGAACTGGGCGAAGCTGCGGGCGTCCTGGTCCACGCCGTAGAAATCCTTGGGGCTGCCCTCCCCGCCCTCGTCTTTGCCGAGAATGCGCGAGAAGCCGGTGCCCATGGCGTCAATGAACACCTCGTCGGTCGCGTCCAGCAGACTGTACTGGTTGTTCACCAGTTGATAGGGCGCGGCTGGGGTATGGGTGTGATCCTCGGTGACCACGCGGTGCGGGCCGAAGGCGCCCATGTGCAGCCACACTGTGGAGGATCCGGGACCGCCGTTATAGAAGAAAGTCACCGGCCGGTTGGCGGCATTTGCGCCCTCTTTAAAGTATGCAATGTAGAACATGCTGCCGGTCGGCTTGTCGTCCTTGTTTTTCAAAATAATCGTGCCGGCCACCGCCTTGTACTTGATGGTCTGGCCTTCAACCGTCACCGTACCGGTGGTGGTGGATTCCTGCGGCGTGGCCGAGGCTGCGCTGGCGGGCGCTGCCGGTGGGGCGGCGGGCTTGTCGGCCGCGAAGGCCGGCAGAACCAGTACGCACAGGATCAAAGCGGTCAACAAGCGGGATATTTTCACGGGGAATCTCCTCAAGGAATTATTCTGATGCGGCGATACCGATGCAGTCAGGACACCGTATCGGGACTTTGGTTCCGAGCCGGCCGCTGATTGGCGAGCGCGCAGCCTACGCCCAACAGCCCGTATCCGTCCAGCCGCAATGCCGGGAGTGCAAAGGGATGCGCACCGGATTTGCCGGGAGTACATTGCGCGCGTCTCCACCGTCGAGGACATGCCCATGAGTCGCCGTGTCTGGTTCTTTGGAATATTGAGCGTTGTAGCCGTAGCTGCCTTCATCCAACTGACATTCTTCAACACCCACGCCGGATTACCGGTGGGCATCACGCATAGGGGCTCGGCCATCTACGTGAGTGCGCCGGGAGGAATACCACTTGCTGCCGGGCTGCAGTCCGGAGATCAACTGGAAATAAAACAGATGTCTGCGGCGGCACGAGCGGCATTCCTGTTGCCCGAAACCATCAAGGCGGGGCTGAGCTACGACATGGTAGTGCGCCGTGGAAATCAATCATTACGGGTGTCCGTAATCAGCCAAGTGCCGTCGCCAGCCGCGTTCAACTCCGTCAATCAGATTCTGGCGTATTTGTTGCCATTCGCTTTCCTGGTCTTGGGGCTACTGGCATTGTGGCGCGGCCGGAATCTGGCGGCCTGGGGCCTGGGTTTGATGTCTTTGAATGTCGTCATCCTCAATGGTATGCGGAGCATTCCGGTTTCCGCCAGCATTGCCGTTTTCCTGGATGTTTTAGGAAATTGTATTGTTGCTGAGCTTTTATTGACCGGCCTGTATCTCATGGCCTATGCCGTTGTCGCAGAAGGCTTGAAGCCGGTGTTGAAACGTACTTTCACCTGGATATTTGCCATTTCAGTTGCGCTACTTGCGGGGTTATCCTGCATTCGCACACTTGGGATCGTGTACTTCGCCTGGAACGGCGTGCCGGCATTGATACTGCCGGCGATCAGCATATGGCTGGGCTTGATTGCGTTTTTGATGCTGGTATTGGGGTACACACGGGCCGGAGCGGAACAGCGGCTGCGCATCCGCTGGATTCTGGCCAGTACGGGTATGGTATTGCTGGCGGTCGTCTTGTCTTACATCGCAACCCAGACCAGCAATCCGGTTTCCGCTCTCACGCTCGCTATCCTGAATGAGATTGCGTTTCTGCTGGCGGTCGCGGGTTACGGTTACGCGCTGCTGCGCCATCGCCTGGTGGACGTGCGCATCGTGCTGAACCGCACGTTGCTGTACGGTGTCATCACCGCCATCGTGGTGGGCGTATTCGCCGCCATCAATGCCCTGGTGGAACGTGAAACGCTGGGACGCGGTGCGAGCCTGATTCTGGAACTCATCGTGCCGCTGGCGCTTGGCATCGTGCTCGGTAGCCTGCGCAAGTATCTCGACACCTATATCAACCGCCTGGTGTTCCGCCGCCAGTACCGCGCCGAGCAGGCGCTCAACGACTTCGCGCGCACCTGCAGCTTCATCGAACAACCGGAACACCTGCTCGACCTGACGGCGCAGCAGGTGTTTGACCACAGCCATGCCGAGAGCGTGGCACTATACGAACGCCAGGCGCAGGGTTATACACGCGTGCGCCAACATGGGACAGCCGAATTCCCGCAGCAGGTGGAAGCAGATGATCTGGCGTTTGTGCGCCTGCGCGCCGGCGATCATGAAGCCGACCTGCACGAGATGAGGAGCGCGCTCGGAAAAGGCGGCTACGTATTTTCCATGGCGGTACGCGGCAAGCTCATCGGCGCGCTGGTGTGCGGTCCACGGCCGGCGGAACAGTACACCGCCGACGAACGCGCACTGCTGTTCCACGTGGCCCAGCAGGCGGGCGCGGCGCTTTATGCGTTGCGCAGCCGCGAACATGAAAACTTCGTGGACTCGGTGGCACGCGGCGCGCTGGATGCCACGAGCGCCCGTGAACGTGCCCGCCAACTGGTGGCCGCCTGGCAAACGGCATAAAACCAATTCAACCTCCTTGTCCCTTCTCCCCCTTGGGGGAGAAGATTGGATGAGGGGAGCAATCAAGATCGCCTTCGAGGCGTGAGACGTTGGAATCGCGGCTGAACGCCGCTCCTACAAAATCTGGAACAGCAGCATGTCGCGCATCAAAATTGAACTACCGGAGCACTTTGCGTTTCAAACCGAACTCGAAGTGCGCGTCGGAGACTTGAACTACGGCAATCATCTCGGCAACGACGCCGTACTCACGCTGATACACGAAGCGCGCCGGCGTTTCCTGGCATCGTTGGGCATCGAGGAAATCGGCGCCGACGGCATCGGTTTCGTGATTGCCGACGCGGCCATCGTTTACCGGGCGCAGGCATTCTTCGGCGACCGGCTGCACATTGAAGTGGCGGCGGGAGAATTCGCGAGCCGCGGTTGTGATTTTTACTATCGCGTCAGCCGTGCGGCCGATGAGCGCACGGTCGCGGAAGCCAAAACCGGCGCGGTGTGTTTCGACTTCCACGCGCAGAAGGCCATGGCGTTCCCGCCCGGCATGCTTGCAAAGCTGCAGTCAGGAAATGCGCAGTAACGGCCATTTAACGGGGTCGGTTGCTGGGGTATAGTTTCCAGACCCGCGGCCGGCCGCCGCTCTCAACAAACAACAGGGATTTTGCCGTGTCCGCAGCCATTGCCATCCTCTGGATCATCGTCTTCATCGCCTACAGCCTCACGATCCTGTATCTGCGCAGCTCGCTGCTGGTGGCCACCGGCCTGTATCTGCTGTACCTGATCGTGTACACGCTCATCGGTACCGGTCCGGACTGGCTGACGCTCTTGTTCTGGATCATCTTCCTGGCGATCGCGATTCCGCTCAACATCAAGGAACTGCGCCGGCAATGGATCAGCCGGCCGTTGCTGGACATATTCCGCAAGGTCATGCCGGAGATGTCGGAAACCGAGGCCGCGGCGCTCGAAGCCGGCACGGTGTGGTGGGACGGGGAACTGTTCAGCGGCAAGCCCAACTGGAAGAAACTGCTCAACACGCCAGCGCCGAAGCTCTCGGACGAGGAGCAAGCGTTTCTGGGCGACGAGGTCGAGACCCTGTGCGGCATGCTGGACGAGTGGAAGATCACCCACGAATGGGGCGATCTGCCGCCCGAGGCCTGGGACTTCCTCAAGAAACAGGGATTCTTCGCCTACATCATCCCGAAAAGATACGGCGGCAAGGAATTCTCCGCGCTCATGAATTCCGAAACTCTTGCCAAGGTCGCGAGCCGCAGCCCGACCGCGGCGTCGATCATGGCGGTGCCGAATTCGCTCGGTCCCGCGGAGCTGCTGCTGCGCTATGGAACCGAAGCGCAGAAAAACCAATACCTGCCGCGGCTCGCCTCCGGCGAGGAGGTGCCGTGCTTTGCGCTCACCTCGCCCACCGCGGGCTCGGACGCCGGCTCGATCACCGATTACGGTGTGGTGTGCAAAGACCGCTGGCAGGGCAAGGAAGTCGTCGGCATCCGCCTTAACTGGAGCAAGCGCTATATCACGCTCGCGCCGATCGCCACGCTCATCGGCCTGGCGTTCAAACTCTACGATCCCGAACACCTCGCGGGCGACAAGGATCAGTACGGCATCACCTGTGCACTGATCCCGCGCGACGCGCCCGGCATCGCCATCGGCCGGCGGCATTTCCCGCTCAATATTCCGTTCCAGAACGGCCCGACGCACGGCAAGGACGTGTTCGTGCCGCTCGACGCTATCATCGGCGGCATGCCGATGGCCGGGCAGGGCTGGCGCATGCTCATGGAATGCCTGGGCGCGGGGCGTGCGATCTCGCTGCCCTCGAACACCGCGGGCGGTTCGCGTCTTGGCGTGTACGCCACCGGGGCCTACGCGCAGGTGCGCAAACAATTCAATTTGCCGATTGCCAGGTTCGAAGGCGTGGACGAGGTCATGGGGCGCATGGGCGGCCTGTTGTACGCCATGGAAGCCGTACGCACGCTCACCGCTTGGGCGATAGACCAGGGCGAGGAACCGGCGGTGTGTGCGGCGATCTCCAAGTACCACGTCACCGAAATGGCGCGCATCGTCGGCAACGACGCCATGGACATTCACGGGGGCAAGGGCATCCAGCTCGGGCCGCGCAATTATCTCGGCCGCGGTTACCAGTCCATCCCTATCGCCATCACCGTGGAAGGCGCCAACATCCTCACGCGCAACTTGATGATCTACGGCCAGGGCGCCATCCGCTGCCATCCCTACGTGCTCACGGAAATGCGCTCGGCTGCGATGGAAGAGCATGCCGCCAATGCGCTGGCGGCCGCGGGCAGCGCCGAGGAGCGCGCCCCGGCCGCCAAGGAACACCACGCGGCTCTCAAACAATTCGACGACGCGCTGTTTGGCCATATCGGCCTGGCGCTCAGCAACGCCGCACGCGCGCTGATACTGGCGCTCACCGGCGCGCAGCTCACGCGCGTACCAGTCAGCGGAGCAACGCGCCGCTACTACCAGCACATCAACCGCTTCAGCGCCGCCTTCGTGCTGGCATCGGACGCCGCCATGCTGACGCTCGGCGGTACGCTCAAGCGCAAGGAAAAACTCTCCGCGCGTCTCGGCGACATCCTGAGTTACATGTACATCGCTTCAGCGGTGCTCAAGCGTTACGAGGATCAGGGGCGCCAGAGCGAGGACTTGCCGCTGGTGGATTGGGCCTGCCGCCAGGCGCTTTATCATTTGCAGGAGCAGATGCATGGTTTCCTGCGCAACTTCCCCAACCGCTGGGTGGCGGGGCTGTTGCGCTTCCTGATCTTCACGCGCGGCCGTACCTATTCGGCGCCGAGCGACGCGTGCGGCCACCGCGTGGCGCAACTAATTAGCACCCCCGGCGGCCCGCGCGCGCGCCTCACGCGCAACACCTACACCGCTGACAAGGCAAGCCCGGTGGGGATGATGGCCGAGGCGCTGGAACTGGCGCTCAAGCTCGAACCGGTGGAGAAGAAAATCCACGTGGCGCTGCGCAGCGGCGAACTCAAGCTCGTGCCGGGCGCCGAGCGCATCGGCGCGGCGCGCGCGGCCGGCATCATCAGTGCCGAAGAAGGCCGCCAGTTGCAGCGCCTCGAGGAACTCACCAACGAGATCTGCGCGGTGGACGACTTCGCGCCGGATGAACTCGGCACCAAACCGTTCCCGCCGCATGCCGTGACCACGTGAGCGACGTCGCATCTGCAGGCCTGCCGGTACCGGCGGCGGCGAGCAGCAGCGAAATCATCTATGAAGTGACGCTCGACATCCAAAGGCGTGCGGCCAGGCGTTTCGACACGTGGCTCAAGCAGCACATGCGCGAAATGCTGGCGCTGCCGGGATTTCTGGACGCACGCCTGCTGACGCCGGATGAGTTCCAGCCGCTGGCCGATGCGCGCAGCGTGCGACGCGTGGTGCAATACCGTCTCGCGAGCCGTGCGGAACTCGAAAATTACCTGAGCCAGCATGCCGCACGCATGCGCGCCGAAAGCCGGCGTTATTTCGCCACGCAACTGCATTCCAGCCGCCGGCTGCTGGATGCCGACGGCCGGGAACTGGCGCCGGACGCTGCGGTTGCGGCGGCGCTGGCGCAGCCAACCCTGCGCTGCCAGAACTGCAACGCGGTGTTATTGGGAAGATTCTGCGTGGCCTGCGGGCAGCCGAACCAAAGTTACGCTGCGCCGCTGCTGGCCGACATCCAGGATTTTTTCGGCAACCACTTCGGTTTCGATACCAAGTTCTTCCGCAGCGTGATGCCGCTGCTATTCCGCCCCGGATTCCTGTCGCGCGAGTACTCGGCCGGCCGGCGGGTGCGCTACATCAACCCGCTGCGCCTGTACATCTTCAGCAGCATTCTGTTTTTCCTGGTGGCCTGGAACGTCACGTCCCCGAATTTTTTCCGCTTCGACAACAGCGACAGCGCCGCCAAAGCAACCAAATCACCGGACACCGCCGCTGCTCTGACCGCCGCCCAACAACACGAAATCCGCGCCAGCCCGTATCTGAGCGCAGCGCAAAAGCAGGCGCTGCTCGGCGCCACGGCCGGCGGAGCCCACCAGGGTAAATCCGCTCCCGGTGCTTCCAGGACGCCGGCTGCGGCCGGCAGCAGCAGCGCACCGGTCCCGGGCGTCACCGTCAACGACAGCGCGGGCAACGACAACCGGGTCCACTTCACCATCCTGTGGCGCAAGATCGACATGCCCAAGAACGAATTCGAAGCCCAAGTCTCGCGCGCCATACAAAGTTACCTGCCCAAGCTGATGTTTGTGTTCCTGCCGCTGGTGGCCTTGCTGCTGAAGTTGTTCTACATCCGTTCGCGGCGCTACTACACGGAGCACCTGATCTTCGCGCTGCACAACCACGCGTTCATCTTCGTGATCATGCTGGTGATGGTGCTGGCCAATCTGCTCGGCAAGCAGGCCGCCTGGGCCACGACGCCGGCGCATTACCTCAACGTGATTCTCGGTTGGTATATCGTGATCTATGTGTTCCTGGCGATGCTGTTTTACTACCGCCAGTCGTTCATCAAGACCTTGGGCAAATACCTGCTGATCGGATTCATCTACTGGGTAGCATTGCTGGGCGTGCTGGTAAGCGGCATGGCGGTGATTTTCGCCTACGTGGTGGCCACTTAGGCGCACACGCGGTTGCGGCCGGAGTGCTTGGCTTCGTAGAGCTTGTGGTCAGCCTCGGCAATCAGCGTGTCCACATCGTACTCGGGCGGCGCCGCGGCCACGCCCAGGCTGATGGTCACTGCGAGCCCCGGCTGGATTTTGCCCCAGTCGTGGGATTCAACCTGCTGGCGGATTTTCTCGCACACCGTGGCGGCCGCGTGCCGCGCAGTTTCCGGGAAACACAGCAGGAATTCCTCGCCACCGTAACGCGCGATGACGTCAATCGAGCGGCACTGGGCACGCAGGATGTTGGCGATGGTGCGCAGCACGTCATCGCCCACCATGTGGGAAAACCGGTCGTTGACCGACTTGAAATGGTCGATGTCGGCCATGACCACCGCCAGCGCGCGCTTGTAGCGTTGTGCACGTACCACTTCCTGGCCGAGGCGGTCGTCCAATGCGCGGCGATTGTACAGTCCGGTGAGTTCGTCGAGACGCGTCTCGCGCTGTGACTTGACCAGCTCACGCTCGATTTTACGCTGCGCCGAGCGTAGGGATTCCGCCAGGATGTCGGCACGTTCCTTCTGGGCGTGCAGTTCCTCGTTCTTCGCGGCCAGATCACGCGTGCGCTCTGCCACGCGCTGTTCCAGTTGGTTGCGGTTGCGCTCGAGTTCCGAGAACAGGCCGGCGTTGGCGATCGCCACCGCCACCTGGCTGGCGAAACTCGTGAGCAGGCTGACGTGCGATTCGTCAAACTGGTCGGCCGCGTAGCTTTGCACGCTGAGCACTCCGAGCACGCGCTCGCGATAGCTCATGGGCACGGCGATCAGCGACAGGGTCTGCGGCGTGTGACCGATCTGGTAGAGGATGCGCTTCAGTTCGCCGGTTTCGCGCTGCCAGTTGCGCATGAACGCCGGCTTGTTGTGGCTGATGACCCAGCCGAGTATGCCCACGCCCAGATCCTGGCGGCGCGGCGGCTGGCGTCCCTGGGGATTGTGATGCAGGCGCACGTCGATACTGTGGGTACTCTCGTCGTACAGTCCGAGAATGAAAATATCGAAGCTCATGAGGCTGCGGCTTTCGCGGAACACCATTTCCAGCAGCTCGTCCAGCACCAGCGAACTGCTGATCGCGCGGCCCACGCGGTTGGCCGCCACCAGCGTGACGAGTTTGTCTTCCAGCACGCGGCGCGTATCCGCCAGGCGGCGCACGATAAACACAATCATGGCGAGCACCAGCAGAAACAACGCGAACGCCTGCCAGAACAGGCTGTTGTAGATGAGCGCGGTAAGCACCGCCAGGGGAATGGCCGCCAGATCCACGCTCGCCGCGAACGGCCCGAACGCGCGGCGCCAATCGTAGCCTTCCAGGCGGGCGATCACGGCCATGAACAGCATGTTGAGCAGTTGCAGAAACAGCGCGAGCAGCACGATCAACAGCACGTCGTGCGGATCCAGGCGCCGCAGCGGCAGGCTGCCGCCGAAGAACTCGTACAGATAACCGACAATCAGGATGATGAACGCCGTCATGCCGCCGTTGTGCAGGCAGCGCACCAGCGTGAGACGCAGGCCGCCGGTGCGTACCCGCTTCCAGGCCAGCAGCGGCGTGATGAGGGCAGCCAGGCCCACGATCCAGGCCGCCTGCAGCGCACCGAAAATCAGGATGCTGGCAAACTGCACCACCCGGTCGAGCGACACGTAGCCCACATGCGGCGCCGGGAACCCGAAGGAGGCGACCGCCAGCCCAAACACGATGAATCCGACGAACGCGACCGGATTGGCGATGACCGTACCGGTGTACCACGACAGGAATACCAGCACGGCCGCAGCCGCGACCGCCAGCACTGCGGCGTAGGCCAGAGACAAGTAGGGAATATCGGCTACTTTCCTCATGTTTCCCCAGACATCTTTAAATAGCGGCGACGCATTCCCGCGCACGCCGATCCCCTAGACCAAGGAGTGTACATAACCCC
This sequence comes from Gammaproteobacteria bacterium, assembly GCA_035279405.1. NCBI lineage: Bacteria > Pseudomonadati > Pseudomonadota > Gammaproteobacteria > Gammaproteobacteria bacterium. The sequence goes on along the minus strand of DATEHU010000034.1, from coordinate 137,099 downwards.
CATTCGTGCGCAAACCCACGTGCTAAACTCGTGGCACGGACACCGGGAAATCAGGATTTTCGAGGTTCCGCCCGCATGCACAAGCTCCTTTTGGCCCTTTCACTGTGTTCGGTGGTGGCGCTCGCCGCCTGTGCGCCGCGCGTGTACGTTGAGCAGGACAACAGCGTCAAACTCACCGGACTGCGCAGCTTTGCCTGGGTCAGCCCGCCCATCGGTCCGGTCAGCAATCCAATCCTGGACAGCCAGATTCTGGAGGAGCGCGTGCAGCGCGCCGTGGTGGCGAATCTGACCGCGCGCGGCTTCACGCAAGTGGCCGCCGATCAGTCGCCGGATTTCACCGTCACCTACCACACTGTGAGCAAGCAGAAGCTGGAAAGCAGCGGCGCCAGCTTTGCCGTCGGATTCGGCGGTTACTACCCCTACGGCTTCGGCAACGTGGTCGTACCAGTGGGTCCGAACGTGCAAAGCCGTGACCAGGGCACGCTGATGCTGGACATCATCGACGGCCGCAGCAAGCGCCTGGTGTGGCGCGGCTGGACCAAGGACTGGATCAGCCAGGAGAATTACTCCGAGCAGGCCGTGGCCCAGGACGTGCACAAGATTCTGGCCAAATTCCCCGCCTTCCCGGGCGCGTGAGCCTGAGCACGGCCGGCTTCGTCAGCTTCAAGGAACTGGACGCGCGCTGGGTCACACCCAAGGGCACCGCCTTCCGGGCGTTCAAGCGCGCCCTGCCGGGGCTGGAGGAGACGGCCGATTTCATCCGCCTCGACGCGGTACGCGACCGGGATGAAATCCAGCGCCTGCGCGCCGCCGGCCGCGTTTACGCCAGCAGCGTGCACGTGGTGCTGCTTGCGGAAACCGCCGTGCAAAAACTCACACGCCCGTGAACACCCGCCTGATTGCACACGTGGACATGGATGCGTTCTACGCCTCCGTGGAACAGCACGATCGCCCCGAACTGCAGGGCCGGCCGGTGATCGTCGGCGGCACCAGCCGCCGCGGCGTGGTGTGTGCCGCGAGCTACGAGGCGCGTCCGTTCGGTGTGCGTTCCGCCATGCCCATGTACGAAGCGCGCTACCGCTGTCCGGACGCGGTGTATCTGCCGGTGCGCATGCATCGCTACCAGCAGGTGTCCGCGCAGATATTTGCCTGCTTTGAGGAATTCACGCCGCAGGTCGAAGGCCTGTCGCTGGACGAGGCGTTCCTGGATTTGAGCGACGTGCCCGGTTGCGAGGATCCGCTGGCCATCGGCCGCCGCATCAAACAGGCAATCCGCGCGCGCACCGGACTCGCCGCTTCGGTCGGTCTCGGCCCCAACAAGCTTATCGCCAAGATCGCGTCGGAAAAATCCAAGCCCGATGGTCTGCTGCACGTTGCCATCGAGCACGTGCAAACCCTGCTCGATCCACTGCCGGTGACCGCGCTCTGGGGCATCGGTCCACGCACCGGCGTGCATCTGGAAACTGCCGGCATCCGCACGGTCGCGGAATTGCGGCACGCGCCGTCGCCGCTGTTGCAGGCTTTGTTCGGCAACCAGGCGCGTTTTTTCCAGCAACTGGCCTGCGGCGAGGATGCGCGCAGCGTGGGCGGCGATGCGCAGGAGCGCTCGGTCAGCCAGGAAACCACGTTCGAACGCGACCTCGCGGACTACGAGTCGCTGGCCGGCGAACTGCGCCCGTTGACCGAAGGTCTGTGCGCGATCCTGCGCCACCAGCAACTGCGGCCGCACACACTGGTGCTCAAGCTGCGCACCACCGATTTCAAACGTCACACCCGTCAGCGGCGCTTTGCACCGCCGGACGCGAGTTTCGCGGTGCTCTGGCCGCTCGCCCAGCAACTGCTGCGCGCATGGCTGGCGCGGCATCCGCGCCAGTTGCTCCGGCTCATCGGCATAGGTGCACGCGATTTCGCCGCGGCCGATCAGCTCGGTCTGTTCGAGGAATCGCTGCAGCGTGCGCAGCGTCTGGACAAAGCCGCGGATGCGGTGCACACGCGCTTTGGCGCGAGCGCGCTGTCACGCGGCCTGCGGTCGCCCCCGGAATGAGGCATCATTAAGCGCATGTACGCCGGCTATTTCGGTCTCAGCGAAAACCCCTTCGCTATTACTCCCGATCCGCGTTACCTGTTCCTCTCGGGCCGGCACACCGAAGCGCTCGCACACCTTTTATATGGCGTCACCGAAAGCGGTGGTTTCATCCAGCTCACCGGCGAGGTGGGCACCGGCAAGACCACGCTCATCCGTTCGCTGCTGGAAAAACTGCCGGACACCGTGGATGCGGCGCTCATCATCAATCCGCGCGTCAGTATCCCGGAATTCCTGCGCGCCATCTGTCACGAACTGCATATCGGCTGCCCGCCGGAGCACAGTCCGCAGCAACTAATTGATGCGCTCAACGCGCAGTTGTTGCAGGCCCATGCCCGGGGACGGCGCGTGGTGCTCATCATTGACGAGGCCCAGGCGTTGAGCCGCGAAGTGCTGGAACAGGTGCGGCTGCTCACCAATCTCGAGACCAGCCGCCAGAAATTGCTGCAGATCATCCTCGTCGGCCAGCCGGAATTGCGCGTGCTGCTCGCACGCGACGATCTGCGCCAGCTCGCCCAGCGCATCACCGGCCGCTACCATCTCGAACCCTTGTCGCACAAAGACACGCGCGCCTATGTACACCATCGGCTGAACGTGGCGGGTGCGCTGGCGCCGATTTTCACCGCCTCGGGTCTGCGCGCGGTATGGCGCTACACCCGCGGCATCCCGCGGGTAATCAACATCGTGTGCGACCGCGCGCTGCTCGGCGCCTACACGCATGAGCTGCGCCAGGTGGACAGCGCGCTGGTACGCCGTGCCGCCCAGGAAGTGCTGGAACAGCGGCCGCACGCCAAGGGCCGCCGCGCACTCCTGTGGTTGGGCACCACCGCCGTGATCCTGTTGTCGGCCGTGACGCTGCTGGCGGCAACCGGGAATCTTGGTGTGCGCTTGTCCGACGCCCCGGTCACGCCACCGAACACTTCCGCTGCGCTTGCCAAGCCCGCGCCCGTCGTCACGCCGCAAAGCTGGCTCGCCGATCCGGCCCATCCCACCGATACCGACAGTGCCTTCGCCACGCTGTTTTCGCTCTGGGGCGCGCATTACACGCCGGGCAGCACCGGCAGCGGCTGTCTCGAAGCCCGGCAAGCGGGATTGCGCTGCCTGTTCCGCAAGGGCACCTGGAACAATCTGCGCAGCTTCGACCGGCCGGCAATCATCACGCTCACCGACGCCCAGGGTATCCAGCACCAGGTGGTGGTGACCGGGCTCGCGGGCGATCGCATCACGCTGCGCGCCGGCAGCGCGAGCCACAGCTTTCCGCTGAGCGCGCTCGACCCGCTGTGGTACGGCGAGTACCTGTTCCTGTGGAAACCCAATGCCAACGCGCCGACTTCGCTCACGCCGGGCATGGTCGGCACCGCGGTGGCCTGGCTGCGCACGCAGCTCGCTGCGCTGCAACACACCAAGGACTCCGGCAGCAGCCACTATGACGACCCGCTGACCGCCGCGGTCAAGCAGTTCCAGACCGCGCAACATTTGAAGCCGGACGGCATCGCCGGCGAGGAAACCCTGATTCACCTGAATTCGGTACTGGACGCGCCCGGTACGCCCACGCTCACAGCGCCGGGGAATTGAGCGTGTCGCTGATCCTCGATGCGCTGCGCAAATCCGAACGCACCCGCCAGCAGAATCTGAGCGGCCGGGTGAGCGCGGCTGACGCAGCGCCGGAGCACGCACGCATGCCGACACCGTGGGCCACGCTCGTCGGCTTGCTGCTGATCGTGAATGTGGGGGCGCTGGCCATCATCTTCTGGAACAGTCGGGATCATCGCTCCGCGTCGGTGACGGTGGCCGCAGTCCCGGCTCCCGCACCGACCGTGCCGGCACCCGATTATCGTCCGGCCGTGCGCTCGCTCGCCGCGGAAGCCGCCGCGACTTCCACCGCGCCCGCAGCTGTGACGGTAAGCCCGATCCCGCCGGGCACGCTTGCGGAGAAATCGGCCGCACCTGCCGCCGCAAGCGCAACGCCGACGATGGCGGTGCCCGCGAGTTCCTCAGCTTCCGGCGTCATCAATCTGGATGCCGGCAATCCACCGCCGCTGGACACGTTGCCGCTCGCCTTCCAGCAAGCGTTGCCGCCGTTGCACCTCGACGTGCACGGGTACGCAGCCAACCCGGCCGACCGTTTCGTGGTCATCAACATGCAGCGCTACCGGAAAGGCGACACGCTCAAGGAAGGTCCGAAGGTGCTCGCCATCGTGCCGAATGGCGTGGTGCTGGAATACCAGGGGCAGGAATTCCTGTTGCCGCGACTGTGAATGCGACGCTAATGCCCCGGCCTCTTGCGGACGAATGCTTAGCTTGTCATTCCTGACAGCACCCAAGAAAATATGGCTGCATCCAAAATCCCCCTGCACGCAGCGCGCTTCCCCCTTTGTAAGGGGGGAGGGGGACTTCGCGCGCCTGGCGTTCGCTGTTGAGATATTGTCAGATGTTTCCAAGGAGCTACCAATGAAACTGTATTACTCGCCGCTGTCATCCAATTCCCGCAAGGTGCGTATCGTGGCCGCGCTCCTTGGCATCGAGCTGGAATTGCAGAACGTGGACCTTACCAAGGGCGCGCAGCGCACGCCCGAATATCTGGCCATCAATCTCATGGGCAAGGTGCCGGTACTGGCGGACGGCGATTTCGTGCTGCCGGAGTCCGCCGCCATCATGATCTATCTCGCCGAAACCAAATCCGGCAATACGCTTTATCCCGCCGAACGGCGGGCACGCGCCGAGGTCAACCGCTGGCTGTTCTGGGCGGCGAATCATTGGGCTCCGGCTGTCGTAGCGCTGGTCTTCGAGAAAGTGCTCAAACAACGGTATTTCAACGGCGGCGAACCGGACCCTGTGCAGATCAAGCGGCAAGAAGACCAGATTGCGCGGTTTGCCAAAGTACTCGACGCACAGTTGGCGAAGCATCCCTGGGTGGCAGGCGAAACGCTGACGCTTGCCGACATTTCGATTGCGCCCGCGTTCGCAGCCTTCGTGACGCTGCCGATACAGTCCCATGCGCACATTCCCGGCTGGTTAAAACGCATCCAGACCTTGCCTGCCTGGCAGGCTACCGAACCGCCCAAAATGGCCTAGCGACGTAACGCTTGCTAGCGCGCATGGCCCTGGCATGCCGCGCGCCGCGGCCCCGGGTACACTGATGGCGGGGATACCGGCAGCACCAACACGTACTCGGCATGAACATCCTGATCGTTGACCATTCCAAGGTGTTTCGCAGCGTGCTGCAGAAGATGGTGGCCAATCTCGGCCATCACTCCATCGTCGTGGGCTCCGGCGAAGAAGCCCTGGACGTGTTGCACAAGGAGTCCGTGGGTCTAGTGTGTGCGGCCTTGAGCCTGCCGGGGATTGACGGCATCGCGCTCTGTCAGCACCTGCGTACCCTGCCGCAGTTCGTCAAAACCCCCTTCATCCTGCTGACTTCCACCGAGGACCAGCGCCAGCGCCACGAGGCCTTCGAGGCCGGGGTCACCGAGATCCAGGAACGCACCGACGCCAAGGACCTCACTGACCACCTGAGCCGCTTCTTTCTCGAAGAGCCGCCCGAAGTGCACGGCCGCGTGCTGTATATCGAGGACAGCCAAGTGGCCTCGCACATCATGATTCCGCTGCTCACGCAGATGAATCTGAAAGTGGATCATTATCGGACGGCGGACGCGGCGCTCGAGGCGTTCGAGAAGCAGGACTACGATCTGGTCGTCAGCGACATCCTGCTCGAAGGCCCGATCAGCGGCGTGGGCCTGGTGAACCGCGTGCGTAACTTGGCGTCGAGCAAACGCCGCGTGCCGATTCTGGCGCTGTCCGGCATGGACGATCCCTCGCGACGCATCGAGCTGTTTCGTCTCGGCATCAACGATTACGCCACCAAACCGCCGCTCGAAGAAGAAGTGCGCGCGCGCGTGCGCAATTTGATCATCAACAAGCAGTTGCTGGATCAGGTGGAAAAACAGTCGCAGCAGTTGTACCAGTTGGCCATGAAGGACGAACTCACCGGCTTGTACAACCGCAATTCATTGCGCGAATTCGCGCCCAAGTACTTCAGCAACGCGGCGCGCTACGATTATCCCGTGAGCCTGCTGGTGATTGACCTCGACCACTTCAAGAACATCAACGACACCCGCGGCCATGCGTTTGGCGACAGCGTGCTCGCCAAGACCGGCGCCATGCTGCACCAGGCCTGCCGCGAGGGCGATCTGGCGGCGCGCGTAGGCGGCGAGGAGTTCGTGGTGCTGCTCAACCACTGCGAGGGCAAGGATGCGCACCGCCGCGCCGAAGAGATCTGCCGTGCCATCGCCGGCCTCAAGCCCGAGGGCATCGTGGTCACTGCCAGCATCGGCGTGACCGCGCGCACCCACGGTCAGGCGGTCAAATTCGAGGAACTGTTCAAGGTCGCCGACCGCGCCATGTACGAGGCCAAGAAGCAGGGCCGCAACCGCGTGGCCTTCGTGGCGCCGACCTGAACGCGACGGCGCGCATTCCCCTGTAACTTTCTGCATTGCAACCCGGAGCCCGCAAATGCCGAGCCGTTCCGCCCCGCACATCGAAACTCTGAGCGTGCACGCCGGTCACGCACCGGATGTCGCGACCTCCGCCGTGAGCCCACCCATCCACCTGTCCACCACCTACGCGCGCGAGGCCGATGGCAGTTACCCGCATGGTTTCAGCTATGCGCGCGTCGCCAACCCCAATCGCGTGCAATGGGAACGCTGTCTCGCCGCGCTCGAGGGCGGCACGAGCGCCATGGCGTTTGCTTCGGGCGTGGCCGCCGCGGGTGCGGTTTTCCAGGCACTCAAGCCCGGGGATCACGTGATTTGCAGTCGCGATGCCTATCACGGCGTGATGCGGCTGCTGCGCGAAATCATGCAACCCTGGCAGCTCAAGCCGAGTTTCGTGGATTGCACCGATCTCGCCGCACTGCGGCAAGCGGTTACGCCGACCACGCGGCTCATGTGGCTCGAAACCCCGTCGAATCCGCTGCTCAAGATCACCGATCTCGCCGCTGCCGTGGAAATTGCGCGCGCGCACAAGATTACCACGGTGTGCGACAACACCTTCGCCACGCCGGTGCTGCAGCGCCCGTTCGACTATGGCGTGGATTTCGTCATGCACAGCGCCACCAAGTATCTCGGCGGCCACAGCGACGTGCTGGGCGGCGCCATCGTGGCGCGGGAAAACTCTGCGCTCGCTGAACGCCTCCGTTTTCTGCAGTCCGAAGCCGGCGCGGTGCCTTCGCCGTTCGACTGCTGGCTGCTGCTGCGCGGCGCCGCCACGCTATCGCTGCGCATCCGCGCGCAATCGCAGAATGCGCTGGAGTTGGCGCGCTTCCTTGCCGACCACCGGGCCGTGGAGCAGGTGTTCTATCCCGGACTGGAATCGCATGCCGGATACGCGCTCGCCGCGAAGCAGATGCGTGCCTTCGGTGCCATGCTATCCTTCACGCTCAAGGGCGGCGAAGCCGCGGCCATGCGCACGGCGGCCGCTGTCAATCTGTTTACTCGCGCCACCAGTCTGGGCGGCGTGGAAAGCCTGATCGAGCACCGCGCTTCCATGGAAGGCCCGGACACCCAGACGCCGCGCAACCTGTTGCGTGTGTCGGTGGGTATCGAGCATGTCGGCGATCTGATGGCCGATCTGGACCAGGCGCTGGCTGCGGTCTGAATCCCAACGACATTTGCATTCCGAGGAATTTCACATGCGCCAATGCCTGATTTCCCTGCTGTCGGGTCTGCTGCTGCTCGCGGCGTTGCCAGCACTCGCCGCCCAGAGCGGCACCGCTCCGGCCGCCGGTGTTACTCCGGGCGCTGCCAGCATCACATTGGAACAGATCATGTCCAATCCGGACTGGATCGGGAATCCGCCGGAACGTGCCTACTGGAGCTGGGACAGCCGCCACATCTACTACTGGCAGAAGCGCCAGGGCAGTCCGCTGCGCGACCTGTACGCGGTCAACGTCGCAAGCGATGTCGTCGTGAAGGTGTCGGACGGCGACCTCGGCACGGTGTCCGCACCCGGCGACAGCTATAACCTCGCGCACACGCTCAAGGTGTTCGTGCGCGACAACAACGTGTTTGTGCGCGATCTCAGAACCGGTGCGCTGCGCCAGCTCACGCGCGACAGCGTCGCCAAGAACGATGCCGAATTCATGGCCGACGGCGCGCGCGTGCAGTGGCATCAGGGCAATGACATTTACCTGTACGACCTGCACACCGGACTGGTATCGCTGGCCGCCAACATCCAGCTCACGGACGATCCGGACAAGGTCAAACCGCCGCAGAATTATCTGCAAGCCGAACAGTTGCGGCTCTTTGAATTTCTGAGCAAGCAACAGGCCAATGCCCAGGCCGCCCACAATCAGCAGCAGGCGCAAAACAGCGCGGATGCCACGCGCATGCCGGCGCCCTGGTATCTCGGCGACCAGATCAAAATCATCCGCAGCTCGCTCTCGCCCGACGGCCGCTGGCTGGTGCTGGTGACCATTCCGGCGAACTACCAGCGCGGCGCGCCCGGCATCATGCCCGAATGGATCACCGCTTCCGGATACGTGGAAACGCTCAAGCGCCATACTTACGTCGGCCTGAATCCGCCGCCGCCGCAATCCGTAATGGTCCTGGACCTGGAGCACCACAGCTCCTTTGATGCGGACCTCACGCAACTGCCCGGCATCAAGGACGATCCGCTGGCGGCGTTGCGCAAATCCGCGCTGGCTTGGGACGTGAAGCACGGCATTCCGCAAAAGACCGCCGAGGAGTCGGTGAAAGCGCCGGCCGTGCGGCCGGTGTCCGTGTGGGGTATTGCCTGGAGCGACAACGGCGCGCAACTGGCGTTCATGTTCCGCGCCAATGACAACAAGGACCGCTGGATTGCCACGCTGGATTTCACCACCAAGACGCTCGTAACCCAGAACCGGCTCACCGACCCGGCGTGGATCAACTGGGATTTCAATGATTTCGGCTGGCTGCACGACAACCACACCCTGTGGTACCTGTCCGAAGCCACGAATTATTCGCAGCTTTACCTCAAGGACATCAACGCCAAGACGGCACGTCAACTCACCAGCGGCAAGTTTGAAGTTTCCGATCCGCTGCTGACGCGCGACGATCGCGAGTTCTTCGTGGTCGTCAACGTCAAGGCTCCCGGCATCTATGAAATCTATCGCGTCAATGTGCGCACCGGGGACATGCTGGCCGTCACGAATCTCGGCGGCGTCAACGGGCCGCAACCTTCGGCGCTCGAAGGCGGCGGCATGGGGTATGCGCTCTCGCCCGACGGACGCAAGCTGCTCGTGTATCACTCCACCACGCTCACGCATCCGGAAGTTTGGGTGGCGAACGCGCGCCCGGACGGTGCGGCCAAACAACTGACCCATACGATGTCCAGCGCCTACACGTCCATGGATTGGATCGCGCCCAAAATCGTGCAGGTGCCCTCCTCGCATCCGGAGGTCAAGCAGCCAATTTATGCGCGCCTGTACCTGCCGCAGAATTACTCGACCGCGCAATCCTGGCCGGCGGTGGTGTTCATCCACGGCGCCGGTTATTTGCAGGACGCGCATCAGGGCTGGTCGTATTATTTCCGCGAAATGATGTTCAGCACCTTCCTCACCGAGCACGGTTATCTGGTGCTGGACATGGATTACCGCGGCTCCCAGGGCTACGGCCGCGACTGGCGCACCGCCATTTACCGGCACATGGGCCATCCGGAAGTGCAGGACATCGAGGACGGCGTGCACTGGCTGGAGCAGGACTGGCACGTGGACCCGCAGCGCCTGGGCGTGTGGGGCGGTTCCTACGGCGGCTTCATGACCTACATGATGATGTTCCGCCGTCCGGACCTCTTCGCTGCGGGCGCGGCGCTGCGTCCGGTGGGCGACTGGGCGGACTACAACGATTTCTACACCGCCGACATCCTCAACCGCCCGGCGATCGATCCCGAGGCCTACTTCGTGAGTTCGCCCATCAATTACGCCGGTCAGCTCAAGCATCGCCTGCTGATTCTGCAGGGCATGGAAGACGACAACGTGTTTTTCCTGGACACGGTGCACATGATCCAGAAACTCCAGGAGTTGAGGAATCCGAACTTCGACGTGATGATCTATCCGGCCGAGCATCACGACTTTGCCGCGGCGTATTCGTGGCTGGACGAATACCGGCGCATCTGGCGGTTGTTCCAGACCTACGTCAATCCGCCGGCGGCGAAACATTAGAAACGCTATCAACGTTGTCGGTTATCTCACCCTCTCCCCTTGTGGGAGAGGGTAGGGAGAGGGGGGGGGAAATGCCTCGTCCTACCCTGAACACTGCCAAAGTTTTGCGCAAGCGGATGACCGACACAGAACGGCTTTTGTGGCGGCGCTTACGCGCCCATCGATTCATGGGAACAAAATTCAAGCGCCAACAACCAATCGGACCTTACATCGTGGATTTCGTTTGCTTCCAGACAAAGCTAGTCGTCGAAGTGGATGGTGGACAACACCTGAATCGTGAATCTGACCGACTCCGCGATGCCTGGCTGGAGCAACAGGGATTTCGAATTTTTCGTTTTTGGAATAACGAGGTACTACAGGAAGCGCCGGCGGTCCTGGAACGGATTGCTGCGGCCATCCGCCCTCTCCCCCACCCCTCTCCCACAAGGGGAGAGGGGTAACCCAAAATCGCCTGTGCCCCTGCCCCAATTACTTACCGACCTCGACGCCGCCGTGGACGCGATCCTGGCGCGCGCCGGCACGCGCCTGTGGGTCGGCACGCCGCTCGGCATCGGCAAACCCAATCCTCTGCTGAACGCCCTCTACGGGCGCGCCTGCAGGGATGCCTCGCTCCGCCTGACCATCATGACCGCGCTCTCGCTCAACCGCCCGGCGGGCAAAAGCGATCTGGAAAGGCGTTTCCTCGGCCCGTTCGCGCAGCGCGTGTTCGGCGATTATCCCGATCTCGATTACCTGCGCGATCTGGAGCGCGGCGCGCTGCCGCCCAACGTAGAAATCTCCGAGTTCTACTTCAAGTCCGGCAATCTGCTCGGCAACGCGCATGCGCAGCAGCACTACGTCAGCAGCAATTACACGCACGTGGTACGCGACATGCTGGCCGCGGGCGTGAATGTAATCCTGCAGATGGTCGCCAAACAGGAACGCGACGGCCGCAGGTTCTACAGCCTCTCCGGCAACCCGGATCTCACGCTCGACATCCTGCCGCCGCTGCGCGCCGCCGAAAAAGCCGGCCGCAAAGTCGCGGTCGTGGGACTGGTCAACAACCATCTGCCCTACATGCACGGCGATGCCGAGGTCGGCGCGGAGTTCTTCGACATGCTGGTGGACAACCCGCGGTATGCGCACCAGCTGTTTGCCGTGCCCAACCTCGCGATTGATCCCGCCGAACACATGATCGGCCTGTACGCCAGCACGCTTGTCCGGGACGGCGGCACCCTGCAGGTGGGCATCGGTTCGCTGGGCGATGCCTTCGTGTACTCGACGCGGCTGCGGCATGCCGACAATCCGCGCTATCTGGAACTGCTGCAAACGCTGGGCGTGCGGGCAAAGTTCGAGCGCGTGATCGCGGCACTCGGTGAAACGGCACCGTTTGGGACCGGCCTGTATGCCGGCAGCGAAATGTTCAGCGACAGCCTGCTGCATCTTTACCGCGCCGGCATTCTCAAGCGCCGCGTGTACGATCACGACGCCATCCAGAAACTGCTGAATGCGGGCAAACTTTCCGAAAGCATCGGGCCGGACACGCTCAGCGTGCTGCTCAAGGCCGGCGCAATTCACGCAACGCTAACCGCCGAAGATGTGATTTTCCTCAAACGCTACGGCATCCTGCGCGCGGAGGTGCGCTGCGACGGGGACGTGCTGATTCTGGCGGACGGCACCCGCCTCAAACCGGACCTGACAGATCGTGAAAACTTCGCCCGCATCGTCACGCAGGCCCTCGGCACGCGGCTGACCGGCGGCGTGCTGCTGCACGGCGCGTTCTTCCTCGGCTCCAACTGGTTCTACGACGAGCTGCGTCGGATGCCGGAACCGGAGCGCCGGCTGTTCAGCATGACCGCGGTGTCCAAGGTCAACGAAATCTTCAGCGACGTGGCCCTCGAGCAAAGCCAGCACCGCCACTCGCGCTTCCTCAACACCTGCATGAAGATGACGCTGCTCGGCGCCGCGGCTTCCGATACGCTCGCGGGCGGCCAGGTGGTGTCGGGCGTCGGCGGCCAGTACAACTTCGTGGCCATGGCGCACGCACTCAGGGAAGCCCGCTCGGTACTGATGCTGAAAAGCACCCGCGAAGAACGCGGCCGCACGGTTTCCAACCTGGTATGGGACTACGCCCAGTGCACCATTCCGCGCCACCTGCGCGACCTCGTGATTACCGAGTACGGCATCGCCGACCTACGCGGCAGACAGGACTGGGAAGTGATCGCCGCGCTGCTCAACATCTGTGACTCGCGCTTCCAGGATGAACTGCTGGTGCAGGCCAAGCGTGCCGGCAAGATCATGGCGGATTATCAAATTCCGGAAATCTTCCGGCACAACACGCCGCAAGAACTTCACGCCGGGCTCGAACCTTTCCGCAAAGCCGGCTTGTTCCCGGAATTCCCCTTCGGTTGCGATTTCACCGCGGAGGAATTGGTACTCGGCAAGGCGCTGCTCAATCTCAAGCGCCGCACCGGGACCTGGCCGGGGCGCCTGGCTGCAATGGCGGCGGCGCTGGTCGCGTCAACCGGCAAAGCCGCCTGCCGGCCCTACCTGCAACGCATGGGCCTCGACCGGCCCGCCGGCCTGCGCCAGTGGTTTGCGGCCAAATTGCTGGCCGCCGCTCTGGCGCACGGCGTGAAAAATCAGGCCGAGTCTGGGTGAAAATGCTGCTGTTTTTGTCCGACCGCCCCACTGGAGATTGCCATGAGAACTACCACTGCCGTGTTGCTGAGTGTGTTCCTGATTATGGTTTGCGCCGCGCCGGCATTCGCATCCGCACCTGCAATCACCGCGGCCGGCATTCCGCTGAATGCTCCCTGGAAAGTCAAAATCTACGAGCTGGCACACACGAAATTCCTGCATCCGGCCTGGGGCTGGCAGCACTCGGAACGCGATTACCTGCTGGCCGTGCGGCTCGCCAAAGGCGACCACCTAAAGATCGACACCGACGTGCTGTTTGCCGCCGCGTTCCTGCACGACATGTCGGCCTTCATGCCCTGCGCGGACAAGAAGATGGAGCACGGCGAGTGCGCGGCCACCCAGGCGCAAAAAATGCTGGAGGGCACCGGCTTTCCCATGCAGAAACTCGCGGCCGTGCAGCAGGCCGAACGCGGGCACATGTTCTACAGCAAGCCCGGCAGCGATCCCACGGCCATCGTGCTGCACGACGCCGATTCCCTGGATTTCCTCGGCGCCATCGGCGCGGCGCGTATCATTGCACTCACCGGCGCCCAGGCACCGAGCTTCGCGCCGGCAATCAAGACGTTGAACGGATTCCTCAAGGAAATCCCGCCCAGCCTCATCACCAACACCGCCAAGCGCATCGGCGCCAACCGCGTAGCGCAACTCAAGGCCTTTCTCGACAACCTGCAACAGGAAACCTTCGAAGGTCGCGCGATATAGGTACGTTGAAAGCCCCCTCCCTCGAAAATCCCCCAGCACGCAAAGCGTGCTCCCCCCTTTGCAAAGGGGGGTAAGGGGGGATTTTCTCAATTGAATTTGCCGGTCGCTCCCGTCACGCTGTACTTGCCGGCGCCGAGCAACGCAATCGCCAAGCCACCCAGGCCAAAGAGTGCTTCCAACTCGATGACCCAGTTGCCGCTGCCGCCCAAATGCCAGACGTTCCCGCCGCGCGTCAGGATCACCGCGATGATGAGATCAATGAAAATCAGCACACCGCCGATGCGTGTGAAGAATCCGAAAATCACCAGCAGCGGCCCCAGCACTTCGCCCAGATATACGCCGTAAGCAGTAAAGGCCGGCCAGTGATTGGCGGTGACGATTTCAATAATCTCATTCGGACCCGCGTAGATTTTATGCACTCCATGCAGGATCAGCAGTACCCCGACTGTGAGGCGCAGCAACAACTTGCCCAGATCATCGGTTTTCCAGTTCATGCAGTGCTCCTGTCGCCAATCCGGTCAGCTTGGAATTCAGTCCGCATCGCGGCGGTGAAATGAAACCTGAATCACCATGGCCCGCCGTTCGTGGGTTCGATTCATGGCGGATGGAATCACAGTTTATACCCGCACGAACATCGAATACTGAAAATGCTGGGTTTTGCCAGCGGGTGTTGTGTGCGCGTCTTCGCGCCACTCCCTGAGTTCGAACTGACTACCGAGTTCGGCCGCCAGAGTTTCCGGTGAGTAACGCTGTACCGGCAACCCGCTGCAGCGCTCCGGACCTGCCAGCGAGAAGCTTGCAATGATCGCGGTGCCACCGGGGACGAGCGCGGCTTCGAGCGTGTGGCGGTACGCGGCGCGCTCGGCGGGATCGGTCAGAAAATGAAACATCGCGCGGTCGTGCCATAAACGATACTTGCGCTTTGGCTGCCACTCGGTGATATCCGCCGCGATCCAGTGCACCCGCAAGGCGGATGCGCCGAGCCGCGTTTTGGCATTTTCGAGCGCCGGCTCCGCAATATCCAGCACGCTCACGTCCGTAAAACCTTCCGCCAGCAGATGATCCGCCAAATGAGAGCTGCCGCCACCCACGTCGATCAGCGCGTCGGTTTTCTGCAATCCGGCCGCGCGCATCAATCCCAGGGAAATTTCCGGCCGCAGCTGAAACCAGCTCACGGTATTCTCCGGCTTCTGCCGGTACACGTCTTCCCAATGCAGCTTGCGGTTCATGCGATTTTGATCCCGAAGTCCCGGCTTGTGGCGTCCGGGCATGTGAAGCGTATCACCTGAAAGACATGACGTTCATCACTGGCCGCACAGAGGCTCCGCCACTACTGTAATATCAACAGCCCAAGCGGGAGACTGCCATGCAAGACCCAGAATCGAAAACGGCGTACAGGCACTGGAGCGGCTTGACCACCGGCCTGGTGGTGATTGCCGTCGGTGTGGCATTCCTGTTGTGGAATTTCGATGTGCGGCTGCCGTTCATGCGCTACCGGAACTGGTGGGCGCTGTTCATCCTCATCGGTGCGGTCGGACCGCTCTCCTACGCGCTGCACCGCTACCGTGAAAAGCGCCGCTTCGACGGCGGGGTGCTGCACTCGCTGATCTCGGCCGCCGCCATCATCGTAGTGGCGCTCATGTTTCTGCTGAATCTCGACTGGACCCTGTGGTGGCCGGTATTCATCATCATCGGCGGGCTGTACATGCTGGCGAATCACTGGAACCGCGATACCAATTCCTCTTCGACTTGAACGGGCTTCTGCGCTTCACGCCTGCCGCGCCTTGAGTGCCGCGGCCACAATCGGTTTGGCCCATTCCGGCGTGGCGGACAAATCCCCGGGGCCGAGTAGTTTTCCGCCACGCAAATGCAGAACTTCCACCGGCTCCGGACGTTGGCCCTCGGCCGGATCGGCTTCCGCGCTGTTGTCGAACACCACGAGTTCGGCGAGTTGCGGCAGCAGTTTGATCACATTGACCCGGCTGCTGTCGTAGCGTCGGCGGATCAGTTCCGCCGGAATGGCATGACCGCCGCGCTTGATGCGCGTCGCGACGCGCGCAATGCAGCGCTCCGCGCTGTCGAGACCCACGTACCAGATACGCACCGCCATTCCCGCCTTGGCGGCCGCGGCCAGAGTCGTGGTGATCGTGCGGCCGCCCAGTGTGGTCTCGAACCAGTAATCGCGGCGCGCGCGCACTGCATCTCGCAGCTGCTGCAAACCGAGTTGCCACGCGAGGCTGTTGGCCTCCGCCTGTGGCAGTCCCGGATGCGCTGCCAGAATCCGCCGTGCCGTTTCGTCGGGATTGAAAAACTCGCCGCCCGCCAGCCGCAGAAACGCGCCGGCGATGCTGCTCTTGCCCGCCCCGTTCGCTCCCGCCAGCACGCCGATACAGGGTGCCGGTTTAGCCACGCTTGCGCGCGCCGGTCACCGCGGCCTTGCCGAGTTCCGCGCCCGTGGCCTTGAACAGCATGCGCGCGGCCATGCGGGCTTTGGGCTTGCGCATGTTGGTCACCAGCGACTCGAATTCCGCGCCGAGCGCCTGCAACGGGTCCGGTACGCGCGCGAGCAGCGCCTGGTATTCCTGCACCGACAGCAGCACCGCGCGTGCGGTGTCGTGGCGCGTGATCAGCACCATGCCGTCTGCGAGCGCCTTATCCAGCACGTTGCCGAAGGCATTCTTCGCGAGGGTGGCGCTGAAGGCCTTGACCTTCGCGCCGCGGGGGTGGCGCACGCCGTGGGTTGACATGACCGGTTCCTGATTTGGCTATATTGGCTATTATAGCCAAATTGCCGGAAACCGGCGGCCAACGCCGACTTCCGGTGCCGGGCCGCGCGCCGGCGGCACCACTGCTGTAAGATTCGCGTCCGCACCGAGACCCGCGGCTGAAACCCACGGTCGGTCGGTTTATGTTTGTTCGGGGAGAATCCAATGAAAACCCACGTGCAAGACATCCTCGCGCTGCTCGGCCGTTTGCTGGTCGCGGCCATTTTTGTTTATGGGGGTATCGCTAAAAGCATGGCATCTGCGCAATTTGAGCAGCTCATGAACGCCCACCATGTCAGCGGGCACCTGCTTCCGTTGGTAATCGCATTGGAACTCGGCGGAGGAATCGCGCTGGTGCTGGGCTTGCTGACGCGGCTGGTTTCTGTCTTGCTGGCCGCCTACTCCATCGCCGCGATCGCGATCTTCCTGCTGCCGCCCGCGAACAACTTGCTGTTGATCCTGGTGCTCGCCGAGCTTGGCATGATCGGCGGTCTGGTGAGTTACATCGCGTTCGGCGCAGGAAGCTTGAGCGTGGACCGCATCTTGTTCAAAAAGCGTGAGGCCTAAGCCGGCCCGACTGAGTCTTTTGCCGCAATCGAACACCGCCGGAGCAATCACACAAGCGTGATCTGCCCCTGGTTATTCGATGCGCAGGCATCAGATAAGATTCCTGAACATGAATACCATGTCGGAGCCGAATTGGCTGATAGCAATCAGATAGGCGCTCAGCAGGATGACTGTTGCGGCTACCGCCGAAATTGCCGGCAAATACCACCATTTACGGTCGACAAAATAATTTATATACATTTTCTGTAGTCCAGTTTTCCTGCCTGAATTAAAAGCCGGCAACCCTGTTGTCGGTTATGGATTCCCGCAAATCAAAGCTTACGCATCTGCTTTGCCCGAAAGATCCGGCGCATTTTCGCCGGCCGCGCGGCCGGTCTCTGCTGCCGCAGGGTCGGGCAGTCCGCCCGTCAGGGCGCTGGGCTCCCGCGCGGCATGTACGCTTTTGCCGGCGGCTGGCTGGCGGCGGTCGCGGACCGGGGCATGCATATCCTTGCCAGAGATGGCTGCATCCGCTTTCACGTCCACCGGGGCGCCTTGAGAATCCGACTTCATATCTTGATGGTTCGGATCCGCAACCACTGGGTCGTGACTCTTGGTCGCGATCTGTGGGACCGCGGTTGCTTGTACAGGCTGGATATCCACGGCCGGAGTCAATGTGGCGGGTACCGGCGTAACAAGCGCAGCCGTCTCCGGCCGGTTTGAACTGTGTTTGGGGTCGTATTTCGGGTTGTATTTGGAATGATGCATGAAATTTAATCCTTGATTCGATAGTTCCATGGAATTTGACCGGACAGGCGGCGACGATGGCGCCGACATGTGTGCGCTATTGACGATGACTGCTTCGTACGGAGGCAGCGGGATTCGTTTCGGTGAGGAGATCCAAAACGGAAGGTAACGAAGCCGCTGTTTTGGCGTATCTTGAGCAAACCACACTATATGCAGTGCGTAGCGCGACTATACACTGAAACGCATGCGCGTGCGGATTTGGGTGTAAATATCATGTGACCGGCCAATTTTGACGGATACAGCATGCAGCGCGGCTGTGATTCACGCCTGTGCGGCCTCAGCAAACCAATTACAAGTGCCAAACATCCGCACGATCAGCACGCAGCGTGAACACGTCATGCTTGTGCGCTGCGACTGAAACATTACCGCAATGCACACGCCCGCTGCATGCAGATGCGTTCCAAAATCTGAATGCAAAATATCTGTGACGCAAATCCGCGATGGATTCTCACGCGGAGTGCTGTATCTATATGATGCGAAAGAGAGTAGAGTCAGAATCTGTCTCAGCCGTTCCCATTCCCAGGCTCCCACTGAAGTTGTGAATGCGATCCGCCAGCGACAGCTGCCGTGTGGAAGGGTATCGTGCGCCCGCGATATTGCGGACGTGAATTCGCCCGAATCCAGCGCGTCGGTGAATCATCAGGAGAAGGATCATGAATGAGTTCAAAGTCTATGACATTACCAATGCCCCGTCCGATTCACGCGTTGATCTCGAAAAGATCAAGCTGAATCACGGCAATATCCCCAATGTGTACGCGGTCATGGCCGAGTCCCCCTCGCTGCTGAAGGGTCATGTGGCGCTTAAAGAGCTTTTCGAAAAGACATCGCTCAACAAGCAGGAACGCAAGATCGTGCTGCTGACGGCCAGTCGCGAGAATGACAGCAGCTACTGCACAGCCGTCTATAGCGGCGCTGCCGAGAAGCACAACGTACCGGCCGAGGTCATCGAAGCCGTGCGCACCGGCGCATCGCTCAAGGACAAGAAGCTGGAAGCGCTGCGGTCGTTTACGGCGGAGATCGTGAATGAGCGCGGTCAGTTGGACGAGAGCGACGTCAAGGAGTTCTTGGATGCCGGGTATACCCGCGCCAACATCCTCGAGATCGTGCTGGCCGTCGGCATGGTGACGTTGACCAACTACACGAACCTTATCGCCAAGACCCCACTCGACGCGCAGTTCGAGCCGAAGGTGTGGAAGAAAGCGAGCTGAAGTTCCGGTTCACGCCGATTCAACGGGGCGGAATACCGCCCCGTTTTTTATGTGGGATTCACGGGTCGCGATCATAGATATTCGCTCTGACCCTATTTCCCGAATTAAGTTTGGCATTTTTGATGCTTCAGTCTAATCATAAGTTAGTAATAGAAATCCCGAGTTGTTCCAACACTTCCAGCAAATGCTGGTAGGCTGGCGCGGGTTGTGGATTCTTCGGAGGTAAATGGCCTTCGGCTTCTGCTGCCGAAGCCAGACGTTTGAAGATTTCCGGGATTGCGGGTTCAGGAATGCCGCCGACCCTGGCACCGCGGTAATTACTCAGCAATGCCTGGATGGCTTTGGGTAAGCGTTTGCTATCAACCTGGCCATCGGCCAGACGGTAAGGGAGTTTCCAGGTATGCGTGTCGTTGGCGTCGCCGACGTACGCAAAGCAACGCGCCGGTAGTTTGTATTTGTGATGCAGGAGTGGATCGCCCAAGAGATCGGTATCGTCTCTCGTTGTCGCTTCTTGCTCAGAAAGGTGCCAGCCGCGTTCCACCGCCTCGCATGGGCGGTAAACCCCATGGACGCTCAACCACCAGAGTCCGCTCGGGGCCTGGTCGGCAGTCAGATCGGCGAACAGACGATCCTTGAGATTGCCGTGCTCAATATCGGCGGCATACAGGATGCAGCCATCCGATACCGCCACACGTATGATCTTCTGCGCATCGGCATAGCGGCGGGCTTGTTCCAGAGCCTGATCCAATGCACGACGGCTGCGGGCCAACGAACCCGGTCGCTTCACCTCAATGACGAGGTATTTTGCGAGATTGTGGCTTAAGACAATGTCGGCGTATTCGATCTGATAGGCGAGATCGCCCCGGCTCCAGTCCAGAACGGACGTGAACAGGTCTTCAAGAATGCCTTCCGCGACCTTTTCGCTTTCACCGCCGTGCCGCAGCCGGTCCCGATGCATATCCCGGAACCCCGGCCAAGCCGAGGTGATCCGATCAAAGCAATGGCGATACGCCGCAAGCTCTGTGTAGCTCATCCCGAATAACCCCTTAGTCTGGACTGGAGCGAAAACCTCCGTGTGGTGTTAGTTTAGTTGAAGACGACGGGTCATGCGGCTGTGATCATCGTTGGGCTTCCTTCGTCAGCCCAACCTACGATTGCTTCGCCGGCATATATCAAAGATTTATTTCGATAAAGGCCTTGAGCTGCGATTTGGATAGGACGCCGACTTTCTGGGCTTCCACCAATCCGTGTTTGAACAGCATCAGCGTCGGCTGGCTACGCACAGAGTACTGGCGTGCAATCTGCGGCTCCTGCTCCACGTTCAATTTCACCACCCGCAGCCGGTCGCGGTATTCCTCAGCGACTTCATCCAGCACCGACGCCATGGCCTTGCACGGCGCGCACCACTTGGCCCAATAGTCCACGAGCACGGGCAACTCGGATTGGAGCACCTGCTGATCGAAAATCGCTTGATTGCCAGAAATAATATGCTCGTTCATGATTCCGCCAAATTCAATAAACAATTTCAACCAGACTATTGTTGTTCAACCTGCCGAGCTTGAGGCTCGCCATTGAGCAATTCAGCGATTCTGTTGGCTCTCTGCCGCGCGTCAGCAAGGTCATCATAATCACCACAAATACAGATTTCGCGATTAGTCACGTCGTCGCCGACAACAAATGTCTCAGAGTCAAATTGATACACATAATATCTTTCCATTTCGTCCTCCGAAGCCATGCCGTTATATCCAGATTTGAAATTCCGGATAGCTCTGTCTGTCGCAGAAATCCAAACCCTTATCGTCTTCCCAGACTAGTTCGGTGAAATTTACGTCGTCTTCGTTATATCCACGACACACGACAAGATATCCACCGGTGAACTGCTGTATCCACAGTGTAAAACGGGCCAGAAATGCGGGTACACGAATCGACATATTCATACCACCCTATATCGTCCCTGACCGATGAACTCCAAATACCCTGCATCGCGCAGTACCTGGAGCTGCTGCCTGATCTTAGCTCGGACGTGGCGATTATTGGCGTGAAGCTTCGAAAGCCGGCCTTCGTAAGTATAAATATCCGCCAAACTGAACTCCGGCATGCTCAGCTGCTCGACGCAACGCATCACATCCAACGTCCAGCCACGGGCCTCAACCTTCTTTTGATCCCGCAGGAACAGAGTGCGCTGCCACGCTGCCAAAACGGTGGGTTTGCTCACCGGCCTGCCCTCCGATACCAAACTCACACGTCCCGCTAGCGGGATTTGACTGAACAGGATGTTGCAGCCGACCCAGCCGGCGCGGCGGGCGGTGCGGGCCAGCGGCTTCCGGCGCTCGATGATCTCCGGTACAAAGAAATGACTTGGAATCACTAACAGATTCTGCACGCGACCTCGCGTCTGGTCATAGTTCAACGCAAACAAGTTCGGAACTTCACTGCTGCTCAGTCGCCGAAGCATAGTGCGATATTCACCGTCCACTACCTTGGCGCCAAAAGTACCCCGCTTTGCTTTGAGTTCGAACTGTTCGCTGCACTGCGGACAAAAAAAATCCCCGACCGGAGTGTTATTGGGATATTGGTTCAGCGATCCCTGCCCACAGCTTGGACAGTAGACTTGTGATCCAACCCACGACTCCGTCATCACCCGAGCTTTTTGAGCGGGGCTTCTATATCCGGCGGCGACGGATTTGTCGAAGCTCACATCCACGTAGTATCTCTATCAAAGAAACGTGGTCTATCCTTGGTTGTTCTAATTTCATTTATCAATTAGCAATTAAGCATGAGCGAGTAATCTTAGGACAGATCTATGCTCTAGTATGAACTCATCAATCATTTTTTGTTTGTCGTAAAAGCTAACTGCATCAACGCCGTCACTTTCAGACAGTTTCAAGTGCTCACGCAATTCTTTAATTTGCCCCTTGGGTACCTCGCGACCATCCCCAGGGTTGTGATAACTGTACACCTTACTTTGCCGCTTACCCATGCCAAAGAATCCTGACCTTTCAACATAGATTGAAACTGTATTTTCATTCTTTTGAACAATCAGGTGGTTGAATCTATGAAGAATTGTCCACAGCTCCCTGTATCTTATTACTCGCTCGCCGTGTTGGATCTTCCTCACGCGCTGCTTTAACCACACTTCTATGGCAGCAACTTCTTTGTCCGAATTTGGCTTCGGATCTGCATATTTGCCATCAGCTTTGTCGCTCCTTGAGAACTTATGAGAAGCGATATCAATCATGAGCTGATAGAGGTGGTCCTTGCTCACATCCTCAAAGACAAGCCCATTTCTATCCAAGTGCATGATCCCACATATTAAGGCAGTGCGTTTGTTGCCATTTAGAAAAGGATGGTCATTGCATATTCCATACATTAAGGATGCAGCATTTGCACAAGCACTCGGATACTTACGAATGTTGCCAAATCCAACATCCTGTCTGGACACGGCCATTTCAAGCAAAGCCTGATCTCTCAGGCCAGGTGGAGAAATCGGGTCTTCAGTGCGCTCAAACGCTTTGGTAAGGTGATCGTGAACTGTCAAAACAAACTTCAAGGAGAGCGTCTCTTCGCAATCACGCAGTAAAACAGCGATCCGCTTTTTTAACTTCTTGACCATTCTTTCAAGTGCTATAAACGGAGCGTGTCGTACCCGATATACAACCGTCGAAAGTTATGTGTAGCCAAACAGGGCGCACAGCCAGCGCCGGCGAGACGAGGCAAAAAGGCCGCCGGGAAGCGGAGTTACCAGAGCAGGTAATGAGCATTCACGGCGGCCTTTTTAACGCAGTATTCGGCGTCGCTGGCGCAGCGCTAGCCGCATTTCGAATCGCCGCAGTTAAGACACGTCATACACCCATCCATCATCACCACCGCGGCGTTGTTGCACTTGGCGCAGAGCTGGGCGCCGGCGGGGAATTTGGATTCGGCGAAGGCGTCGGTCTGCTTGGCGGCGGCTTCGAATTCTGCGCGCTTCTCGGCGATGAGTTTTTTCTGGTGCTCGTCCGGCTCGTCCTTGTGCATCAGGCCGATGGCAACCAGGTGCTTCTCGATGACTTCGCCGATTTCGGCGATGAGCGAGGGCATGAAGTGCCCGCCCGGCTTCCAGTAGCCGCCGCGCGGGTCGAACACGGCTTTCAATTCCTCCACCAGGAAGGTCACGTCGCCGCCCTTGCGGAACACCGCGCTGATGATGCGCGTCAAGGCCACGATCCACTGGAAGTGATCCAGGTTCTTGGAGTTGATGAAGATCTCGAACGGCCGGCGCTGCTCGTAGGGCGTGCCTTCGTTCAGCAGGATGTCGTTGATGGTGATGTACATGGCGTGGTCGGAGACCGGCGTCTTCACCTTGTAGGTGGAGCCGATGAGCATGTCCGGCCGCTCCAGCTTCTCGTGCATGCGGATGACTTCGGCCTTGGGGCGCTTCTCCGCGATGATCTTCTCCACCGGCTTGGCGGACACGGCGAGTGCCGCGGCTTTGACTTCAGCCTGGCTGGGCTTGGCCAGCGCGGCGGGTGCCTCGGGCTTCTGCACCGCGTATTTCACGATTTTCTTTTCGATCTTGATGCTCATGTCTGTATTCCTCTCAATCCGCGGGACTTTGGGCTTTCGGCGCCGCGTCCCGCTCCTTGTTTCTCCCACTCCCCGTAACCACTATATGGAGGCTCGGGAGTGAAAATTCATCCACCCCTCACTTTAGTCTCTCCCCTGAAGGGGCGAGAGAAATATGAAATTAGAATTTCCCGTAATAGCCTTCGGCCAAGGCGTCTTTCAGGTTCGCTGCCGTGTGAATCTCGCCGTCATACTCAATTTCTTCATCGCCACGTGCGGTGATGACGGTACCATCCTCGAGCGTGAACTCGTAAATGGTGTTCTTGAGGTCTTTTTCATTCACCAGCACGCCCGACGACACCTCGGGGTTGAAGCGGAACGTAGTACAGCCCTTCAAGCCGCTGTCGTAGGCGTACAGATAGATGTTCTTGAAATCCTCGTAAGGATAATTCGTGGGCACGTTCGCGGTCTTGGAAATCGAGGAATCCACCCACTTCTGTGCCGCCGCCTGGATGTCCACGTGCTCGCGCGGCGTGATGGTTTCGGCGGTGATGAAGTACTCCGGGAGTTTTTCCTCTGGCTTGTCGGAGCCCGGCGTGGCTTTGGCATTCACCAGCGCACGGTAGGCCAGGAGTTCGAAGGAGTACACGTCCATCTTTTCCTTGGTCTTGCGGCCCTCGCGGATCACGTTGCGGAAATAATGGTGCGCAAACGAGGGCTCGATGCCGTTCGACGCATTGTTGGCGAGCGACAGCGAAATCGTGCCGGTGGGCGCGATGGAGGTGTGGTGCGTGAAGCGCGCGCCGGTGTGGGTGAGCGCCTCCACCAGATCCGGCGCCACTTGGGCGACGCGCTGCATGTAGCGGCTGTAGCTCGCGTGCAGGTCCTTGCCCTTGATGCGGTCGCCGACCTTCCAGCCGTCGCGCTTCATCTCCGGGCGCTTGCGCAGCATCTCCGGAGTGACTTCGAATTCCTCGAGCATGATGGGCGCCGGACCTTTTTCCTTCGCGAGTTCCAGGCCCTCTTCCCAGCCGGCCACGGCCATCTCGCGCGACACGTCCTCGGTGAATTTCACCGATTCCGGTGCGCCGTATTTCATGCCGAGCAGCGTGAGCGTGGAGCCGAGGCCGAGATAACCCATGCCGTGGCGGCGCTTGCGCAGGATTTCCTCGCGCTGACGCGCAAGCGGCAGGCCGTTGATTTCCACCACGTTGTCCAGCATGCGCGTGAACACGCGCACCACTTCGCGGTACTCGTCCCAGTCGAAACGCGCGTGCGGCGTGAACGGCTCGCGCACGAATTGCGTGAGATTCACCGAGCCGAGCAGACAAGAGCCGTACTCCGGAAGCGGCTGCTCCCCACAGTTGTGTGCATGCAAGCCGTTCGCATCGAAACTGTTGATGCCCGGCACCCGTACGTCGTACACATCCTCAACACCGACGGGTGTTATGCCCGTGACGCGGGCGGTGAATCGTTCACGATTGAGTTCACGCTTGTAGGAAACCAGCAACCGATTCAGCTTGGCGACCTTGTCGCTGTCGCCAAATCCTATGAGATCGCGGAAACGCAGCAGGTTCGCGCCGCTCACCATGAGTTCATGTTGCGGCTGGATGGGGTAATCGACATAGCCGCCCTTACCGTCCGGCAGGCGACTTGTGCCTTCGCGCCGCCGGTTCTTGTAGATAACCGAAGCTATTCCCAAACGCAGCAACATGCGTTGCACGGCCTCGAGCCGCGGCAAGTCGGACTGGGCAAGTCTCACGCTCACGCCCTTGGTTTGGCTGCCTTGCACGGAGCCATCCGTGTCGAAAAATCCACGCAGGAACCCGAGGTAGAACTCGCTGGAACATTGCTCCAACGCCGGCGTCACGGACTTGTCGCCGGGCTTGAGGCCCAATGAAAAAGCCAAGTCCCGCAAAGCAGCGGATTGCAAGCGGTATTCGCCGCGGCCTGCCACCTCGTGCCAACCCTGGAAATCGCTGCGATGCGGTAATGCCTGCGCAGCCTGCTCCGCGCGCTGCATCAGCGCTTGTACACCGGCGGGCAGCATCGCTTCGGCGCCGTTGGCCACAGCCATGGGCCGCCACACGGACAGCACCGCCATGTCGGCTTTGAGAGTGCCATCGCCCATAAGCAGGCCAAGCAGATAACCTTCCGCTTCGTTATGTACACCGCCCCAATCTGAGTTGCTGCGATGATCGTTCAAGAGCACCCGGTCGCCTGGCTTGAGATCCCCGCCAGCGCACCATTCAGTGTCGGTGACGTAGCGCGTAAAACGTGTTACGCGGCGCACAAGGTGATCGGCGGTCAGCCGCAAACTGTAGCCCTCCGCCGTCTCCAGGCGGACTACCGGTTTCTTGGCAGTGCGGAAGAAGCCTTCGACGCCGCTGCGGTGATCTGAACCGTCCACTCGCGCCACGAATCCGGCACCCAACAGGTCTTGCACTTGACGCGGCCCATTTTCGGTCTGTACCCAGGTATCCGCCGTGACACAGGGATTGGTGGCACGGATGTTCTCGCACCACCAGTTGTTGTTCATCTCGTTGACTTTGTCGATGAGCACGAAGCCCGGCTCGGCAAAGTCATAGGTGGAAGACATGATCACGTCCCACAGGCGCCGCGCGTGGATGGTCTTGTAGACCTTGCAAGCCACCTGGCCAACAGCGTTGGTGATGTAACCTTCGGTGACCGGCCACTCGCGCCAGATCACCTTCGACGCGTCATTCAAATCAATGCTGTCCGCTTCCGCCTCTTTCTGTTTCAGCGGGAAGGCGAGCGGCCAATCGCCGTCGGCCTTGACCGCTTCCATGAAATCGTGGGTGACCAGGAGCGACAAGTTGAACTGGCGCAGTCGGCCGTTCTCGCGTTTGGCGCGGATGAAATCCATGACGTCGGGATGGCCCACGTCGAAGGTGCCCATCTGCGCACCGCGCCGCCCGCCCGCCGAAGACACGGTGAAACACATCTTGTCGTAGATATCCATGAACGACATAGGCCCGCTGGTGTAGGCGCCGGCGCCTGCCACGTAGGCACCGCGCGGCCGCAGCGTCGAAAATTCATATCCGATTCCGCATCCGCACTTCAATGTAAGTCCCGCTTCGTGCACTTTGGCGAGGATGTCATCCATGGAGTCCCGGATGGTGCCGGACACAGTGCAGTTGATGGTGGAGGTCGCGGGCTTGTGTTCCAGCGCGCCGGCGTTCGAGGTCACGCGCCCGGCGGGAATCGCCCCGTGGCGCAGCGCCCACAGGAATTTCTCGTACCAAAGCTCGCGCTTTTCCGGAGCCTCGACGTCGGCCAGGGCGCGGGCCACGCGCTTCCAGGTGTCGTCCACGGTCACATCCAGGACCGTGCCGTCTTTGGCCTTGAGGCGGTACTTCTTGTCCCAGATATCGACGGAGGCGTCCTGCACGGGAATCTCGGCCGCAGCGGCGGCGTGGGCTTTCAACACAGTATTCATAATGGGTCCGGTCCTCCGTGTTTTCTATTGCTTTTTCTACTGAAAAGGGTCCAAACCTGCCGGAATCCGCGCCCCAGCATGGGTAAATCCTTGGGATAACTTGTGGGAAAGCTGGGTACTACAGATCACAAGATCTTGTGCTGGCGGCACCCGGCGAAACCCTGTCAAAGCGTAGACCCAGTTCTCGTTTTTGTCAAATGATATTATACTTGTAAATCAATAAGTTACTAGACACAACTCGACCTGGTTCTAGCCGAATCTCAGGCTGAACCGAGGTCGAAAGCAAACACAATATCTGGGACGGCGGGAGTAAATCATAAATTTTCCGGGTTGAAAAGCGACGCCCCGCCGCCGCCCGAAATTCGCCACGCCGGCGATTGCGGCTCTTGAGAAATGCGCAGGCGGACCAACTTAAGGAGCATCTGCAACCCAAATTGTGTGGAGGAACCCAACATGAATCTCATCCGTTATGAACCCTGGGGCTTCGTGAACCAGTTGCACGGCGACATCAACCGGCTGTTCGACCGTGGCTATCCCGGCCAGGATCGCGAGTCCGGGCTGACCGCCAGCGACTGGATCCCGGCTGTGGACATCAAGGAAGAGGACCACCGCTTTCTGATCCACGCCGACGTTCCGGGCGTCGATCCCAAAGACATCGAAATCACCATGGAAGACGGCATCCTCACGCTCAAGGGCGAGCGCAAGAGCGAGACCCGCGAGGAACGTGACGGCTATCACCGCGTGGAGCGCGTCAGCGGCCAGTTTTTCCGCCGCTTCACGCTGCCGGATACCGCGGATGCCGAAGGTGTGAGCGCCAAGGGCGTGAACGGCGTGCTGGAAATCAGCATTCCGAAGCAGCCCAAGGCCCAGCCGCGCCGCATCACGGTCAAGGCGTCCTGAGAGTTTTTCAGCACGTCACGCAACCAAAACCCCGCTGCGCGCACCTTGTGCAAGGTGCGCGCAGCGTTATCTAGCATGGTGTTACGGAACTTTTCCGCACATATCGGACTCTAGAGAGTGGAGCCGCCAATCTCAGGTTAACGCGCGCAAGCCGCGCGTTCGCGCGCTGAGGACTTTTTTTACCGCGGCGACCCAGCAACAAATTTCGCATCAACTCCGCGCAAAGCGGGGCTGGAAAAACCGGCACTCCGGCCTTGCGGCCAGTGTGCTGTTCATCGTGTCAGCAAGAGGGAAGAAAATGAAACGTTCCATCAGTCTCGCGGCCGTCCTGTGTGCGGCCATCCTGGGATTTGCTCCGCTGCCTTCATTCGCGCACATGCCGCCGCCGTTCGTGGCGGGTCAGCCGGTGCCGTCGCTTGCGCCCATCGTCAAGCGCGTGTCGCCGGCGGTGGTCAACATCTCCACCAGCGGCCACGTGACGGTGCAGCAGAGTCCATTCTTCAACGACCCGTTTTTCCAGCAGTTTTTCGGCATGCCCAATCAACCGATGGAGCGCAATTTCCAGGCACTCGGCTCGGGCGTGATCGTGGACGCCGCCAAGGGCTACATCCTCACCAACAACCACGTGATTGAAAATGCCGACAAGATCACCGTCACGCTCTACGACGGCCGCAGCTTCAAGGCCAAAGTGGTAGGCCGCGACCCGGATACTGACATCGCGGTGCTGCAGATTGACGCCAAGGACCTGGTGCAGATTCCGCTCGGCAATTCCTCGACGCTGCAGGTGGGCGACTTCGTGATTGCCATCGGCAACCCCTTCGGCTTGAATCACACCGTGACCGCCGGCATCGTGAGCGCCATGGGCCGCACCCAGGTGCAGGACGGCAAATATTCCGACTTCATCCAGACCGATGCGGCCATCAATCCCGGCAATTCCGGCGGCGCGCTCGTCAACCTCGAAGGCCAACTGGTGGGCATCAACACCATGATCGTCACCAGCGGCGGCAGCCGCGGCAACATCGGCATCGGTTTTGCCATTCCCATCAACATGGCCAAGAACGTCATGGATCAGCTCATCAAGTACGGCAAGGTCGAGCGCGGCATGCTGGGTGTGCAGGTGCAGACGCTGACGCCGGAACTGGCGCAGGCGCTCAAGCTCGCGCAGAACCAGGGCGCCGTAGTCATGCAGGTGGTGCCGGGTTCGCAGGCCCAAAAAGCCGGCATCAAACCCAACGACGTGATCGTGAGCGTCAATGGCAATCCGGTGAGCAGCGCCCAGGATGTGAGCAATGTCATCGGTCTGCTGCGCGTGGGCACGCCGGTGACCCTGGGCATCCTGCGCAACGGCCAGCAGATCACCATCCAGGCCAAGATCGGCAATACCCAGTCCGAGAAAATCGCCTCGGCCGAGCATCCGCAACTGCGCGGTATCAGTGTCGGCAACCTGAACGAGAGTTCACCTGCGTACGGCCAGGTCAAGGGCGTACAGGTCACCGGCGTGGATCCTAACAGCGAGGCCTACATGGCCGGCATACGCCAAGGCGACGTAATCACCGCGGTCAACCGCGAAGCCGTGGGCAATGTAGCGGAGTTCCGCAAGGCCCTTAATCAGGCCGGCGGCACCGTGGCGCTGCGTATCTGGCGCAATGATCAAGTCTTCTACGTGGTGCTCGGCGGATAATCGCTGTTCAAATCCCGTATGTGAGAGGCCCGTATCACAAGTTGATACGGGCCTTTTTTAATTGTGGTTCTGGGCGGCTTAAAGGATTATGTCTGCTATCCGGCCATGGTGCGCCAGCCATCATGTCTGCGGGAGGATATATACTCCAGCCACCCGGCAAATTTGCGGGCGCTTACCAAGGAGTATCCACATGCATCCAATCAACAAGACATTTGCCGCACTGCTGGGTGGAGCCCTGGTGCTGGCAGTGGGGACGGCCCAGGCTCAGAGCACCACCGCTATGCCAGCCGCTGCGTCGGTCGCAGCCACCGCGCCGGCCGCCGCTACGGCCAGCGTAAGCCAGGCGCAGTTCACCACGGCTGTGAATAACCGCGAGCCGGCCGACAACATCAGCACGCTCGACAACAGCCACAACCAGGTATTCTTTTTCACCGCCCTGAAAGACGCCGCCGGCCAGACGATCACGCATCGCTGGGTGTACAACGGTCAGACCATGGCGGAAGTGAAGTTCGAGCCCAAGGCCAACCATTGGCGTGTGTGGTCGAGCAAGATGCTGTTGCCCAGCCAGACCGGCACCTGGACCGTGGAAGTCGTGGACGGCGGCGGCAATGTGCTGACGTCCAAGACGCTGGATTACACCGCGGCTGCGGGCGTCACCCCGAGCGCAACCCACAAAGTCCAGCCGCAGGCGACGACTACACCCATGACACCGGCGCCGGCGGCCGTCACGCACGGCGGCAGGTAAAGGTTTTTACAAATCATCCGGGAGTGACATCCCGCAGGCCAATTCAACTTTTCGGGAGTTTGCCATGGACGTCATGAAAAAAATGTTGCTGACTGCAGGTTGCCTCGGGCTGCTGCTGGCGAATGCCGGTTGGGCGCAACAAACGCCGCCGCCACCCAGCACCACCAACACGGCGACATCCAGTGCTACGCACAAGGTCCAGCCGGGTGCCACGCACAAAGTGTCGCCCACGACTACCAGCACTACCAAAACGCCGGCACCCCCGGCAACCACAGACGGTCACATGCCGGCCTAGACGGTCAGCACCGTTGCAGGTAAATCACCGGGGCCGCGCAAGCGGCCCCGCTTTATTGCCGGTTCAATAGCGGCCTGCGGCCAAAGCTGCGCAACCGTACCTTCTATAATCTCCCGACTTGATCCTAGGAGATTGACTGAATGTCCGCAGCGATTTCCATCCGCAGCGCCAGCAAATACTTCGGCACGCACACGGCCGTGGATCAGCTGTCGCTGGAGGTGCCGGCCGGAACCATCTACGGATTCCTGGGCCGCAATGGCGCCGGCAAGACCACCACCTTGCGCATGATCACCGGCATCCTCGATCCGGATGCCGGCAGCGTGACAGTGCTCGGCGGCCGTGCGCCCAAGACCGTGCGCGCGCGCACCGGCTACCTGCCCGAGGAAAACGGCCTGTACAAAGACATGCAGGTGCTGGACATGGTGACTTACTTCGGCCAGTTGCGCGGCCTCGAACGGCGTGAGGCGCGGCAGCGCGCACGCACGCGTCTCGCGGCGGCCGGTCTCGGTGAACGTCTCGAGACCAAGTGCAACACCCTGTCGAAGGGTATGGCGCAGAAAGCCCAGGTCATCGCCACGCTGCTGCACGATCCGGAACTCGTGGTGCTGGATGAACCGTTCTCGGGACTGGATCCCGTGAATTCCGAAATGGTGCTGGCCCTGATCAAGCAATTCAAACGCGAGGGCCGCAGCGTGATTTTTTCCACGCACGTGGTGGAACACGCCGAACAGATCTGCGACGCGGTCATCATCATTGATCGCGGTCAGCGCAAACTTGCCGGCCCGCTGGCGGAAATCAAGATGCAGGCCGAGCGCAACGTGGTCGTGGATTACGAAGGGACCCCGGGTGCGTGGCAAACCTTGCCGGGCGTGCAAGCGGCCGACGACAGCGGCCAGCACGCGGAATTGCGCCTCGCGCCGGGGGCCGACACCCAGGCACTGTTGCGCGCACTCGTCGAGCGCGTGCGTATCCGGCGCTTCGATACGCGCGAGGCTTCGCTCAAGCAGATATTCTTGAACGCCGTGGGGAACGAACGTGACGCCGCATAAGGTCTGGCTGGTTGCGCAACGCGACTATGTTGCCTACGTGATGCGTCGGCGCTTCTGGATCAGCCTGGCGCTGTCGCCCGCAATCCTGCTCGCCATCATGCTGGTGCCGGCGCTCATCCAGCATTACAGCAGTGCCCACGACTACGCCGTGGTGGATCATTCCGGTTGGCTGCTACCGGCGGTCGAGCAACGTATTGCCGGCGAGGATTACGCCAAACTGCTGGCTTTGGCCGCACGCACGCCCACGCCGGCACGCTCAGGTCTGCCGACGGTGCTGGCTGCCATTGCGCCGGAAGCGGCGCAGCTGGACCATCAGGGCCGCGAGGCGTTGGCGCAGGCGCTGGCGGCCGGAACTCCTCTGCCCACTACGCCGGACGCGCTGGCCATTTGGCGGCAGCGCGCTGCGCTGGTTCGATGGTACGCAGCACTCACACCTGAGGCGGCGGCAAGCGTGGATCGCGACCTCGCAATCGCGCGCTTCCATCGTATTGCGCCGGCGCCGGATGCGCTGCAGGCGGGCGTCGAGCAAGGCAGCCTTTACGCGTATTTCATCCTGCCCGCCGATGCGCTCGCGCCGGGCGCGCAATTCGTTTACGCCTCGCATAATCTCACCAACACCGACTTGCGCGACTGGTTTGCCACCCAGGTATCCGCGGTGTTGCAGGCACGCCGCGCGGCGCAAGCCGGGTTGTCGCCCGCCCAGGCCAAACTCATCAGCCAGATCGTGGAGTTCGATAACCAACTGGTCACCAAGCACGGCGCCAGGACCGCGACGTCGGCTGAACAGGCCGCGCAATGGCTGCCGGTGGGTTACGTGTATCTGCTGTTCCTTTCCATCATGCAGATCGCGCAGTTGCTCATGATGTCCACGATCGAGGAGAAATCCAGCCGTATCGCTGAAATGCTGCTGGCAGCGCTCGAGCCCTCCGACATCATGGCCGGGAAAACCCTGGGCGTGGCCTGTGTGGGCGTGACGCTTGTGGGCGGATGGCTGATCCTGATACTCGGGCTGCTTGCGATATTCGGCAGCATGTTTCAACTCGGCGGCTTCGTATCCGCGATTCTTGCCGCCATCAGCGCCTGGAACATCGCGTGGTTCCTGGTGTACTTCGTGCTCGGCTTCCTGCTGTATGCCGCGGTCACCGGCGCGATTGGCGCCGCGGTCAACAACATCCGCGAAGCCCAGCCCTACATGACACCGGTGATAATGTTCATGATTCTGCCGCTGATTCTCATGGTGCCGGTGGCACAGGATCCGACCGCGCTCTGGGCGCGGGTGCTTTCCTATGTTCCACCGCTCACGCCGTTTCTGATGATGAGCCGCTCGGGTGAGCCGCCACCCACGATTGACTACGTGGCGACGACCGTGCTGCTGCTTGCGACCGTGGTGGTCGCGCTTTACCTGTCCGGCCGCATCTTCCAGCGCGGGTTACTGAATACCGGCGCGCCGCCCAAGTTCAGGGAAATGCTTTCCTGGGCACGCAAGTCGAAAGCCGCCGCGGCTTCTTGACCGCACGGAGCATCACGCAATCCACACGGTTTTGACGTTCACAAACTCGTGGATGCCTTGGCGCGCGAGTTCACGGCCGTAGCCGGAATTCTTCACACCGCCGAACGGCAGACGCGGATCGCTTTTCACCAGACCGTTGACGAAGGCGCTGCCGGATTGCATGCGCCGCGCAAACGCTTCGCCGCGCTTAGCATCGCGCGTCCACACGCTGCCGCCCAGACCGTAAGCGCTGCCGTTGGCCACTTCCAGCGCCGCGGCTTCGTCGCGCACCCGGATCACGCTCGCCACCGGGCCGAACAGCTCCTCGGTCCAGGCGCGCATGCCGGGCTGCACGCCATCGAGAATCGTGGGTGGGTAGAACGCGCCCTGGCCGGCGAGTGGCTCGCCGCCGAGCAGCACTTTGGCGCCGTGCTGCACCGCGTCCGCAACCTGCCGGTGCAGGCTGTCGCGCAGATCGAAACGCGCCATCGGCGCCAGCGTCGTGGTTTCAACCAGCGGATCGCCGCATTTCAACACCGCGGCGCGCGCCTTGAATTCCGAGATAAACGCGTTGGCGACCTTTTCCACCACGATGAAACGCTTCGCGGCGATGCAGCTCTGGCCGGCATTCTGGTAGCGTGATTGCACGCCGGTTTCTGCGGCCTTGGCGATGTCGGCGTCCTCCAGCACCACGCAGGCGTCGGAACCGCCGAGTTCCAGTACGCATTTCTTCAGCACTTCGCCGGCTTCGCGGCCCACCGCGCGTCCGGCGCGCTCGCTGCCGGTGAGCGTCACCGCCGCGATGCGCGGGTCCTTGATCACGGACTCGACCTGCGGAATGCCGATCATGAGCGTCTGGAATACGCCAGCGGGTAAACCCGCCTCGCGAAACACGGCTTCCAGCGCCAGGCCGCAACCGGGCACGTTGTCGGCGTGTTTGAGCACCACGCTGTTACCCGCGGCGAGCGCCGGCACGGCTGC
Organism: Gammaproteobacteria bacterium; assembly: GCA_035279405.1. Classification (NCBI taxonomy): domain Bacteria; kingdom Pseudomonadati; phylum Pseudomonadota; class Gammaproteobacteria; species Gammaproteobacteria bacterium. Next base: position 102,964 of record DATEHU010000034.1, on the reverse strand, counting down.
GCGCATCGCCTGCCAGAAAGGAAAATTCCACGGCATGATGGCGAGCACAGTGCCGAGCGGCTGATAGGCGACGTAACTTTTCCCGGCGTCACTGGTTGACGGTTCGTCGGCCAGGAATCCGGCCGCGTGTTGCGCGTAGTAGTCGCAGCAGCGTGCGCATTTCTCGATCTCCGCGCGCGCTTCGCCGATGAGCTTGCCCATTTCACGGCTCATGAGCGCGGCATAGTCGTCGCGGCGCTTGAGCAGCACTTCGCCGGCGTGTTGCAGCAATGCCGCGCGTTCCGCCAGCGGCCGCGTGCTCCACGCCGGCGTTGCCGCTGCGGTCAGTGCCAGCGTCTCCTCAAGACGCGCCGCGTCCCACATCGGATACTGCTTGAACTGTTCGCCGTTGGCGGGATTGATGGCGGTGAAATTCATGTTGCACTCCGGAAAATACACGCGATGAAACATATTTGGCAGGCTTCGAACCGCGAGCATAGCGCCGAATTCGCGCTTCGCGTTAATCTATGCGCATGACCTGGACGTCGCGTCTCATTGTTTTCTGCCTATTGCTGTGTGCATTCTCGCCGGTGTCAGCCGCGGACCTTGCGGCGCAACGTGCCGCGTTCAAACAGGCCTGGGTCGCGGCCCAACAGGGGAACCTCGCCGCGCTCACGCCGTATCTCGACGAGCTGAGCGACTATCCGTTGTATCCGTATCTGCGCTACGCCTACCTCGACAGCACGCTTGCGAACCAACCGCCGGGCGCCATTGAAGCATTCCTTAAGGCACAGGCCGATCTGCCGGTGGCCGAGCGCCTGCGGCACGATTGGCTGGTGCAACTCGCCCAACAACAGGACTGGCAGGATTTTCTGGCGCAGTACCGCGATGAGACCGACCCGCCGGTACGCTGTGGTGCGGTGAGTGCGCACCTCGCAGGCCGCGACCGCGAGGATCGTGACGCCTGGGTAGTGGTGGCACAACATCTGTGGCTCGCGCCGCAGGCGCAATCGGCCACCTGTGACGCGGCGTTTCAATATCTGCAAGCGCATCACCGCATCACCAACGGCATGGTAATGCAACGCATCCAGGCCGCGTTGCAGTCACGCGACTACGCGCTGGCACGCACCCTCGTGCCGCAGCTGGCCGCAGTGGATCGGCCCTGGGCGCGTATCTGGCTGGAGATGGCGGCGGACCCGGCACAGGTGCTCGAGAACATGCAGGTGCCGGACGAGCCGCGTTACCAGAGTATGTTGCTAAACGGCGTGCAATTGGTGGCGCGCACCGATCCGGACCGCGCGCGCCATCTGTGGACTGTGCTCGCGCAGCGCTATCACTTCGGAATGGATGATAGCCGGGCCATGCAGGTAACGCTGGCGCTGGAATCCGCCTGGCAACTGCAGCCGGATGCCGCCGTACTGCTGGCCCAGGTACGGCACTTCGGCGATGCGCGCGTCGCCGAGTGGCGGGTACGCACCGCGCTGCGCAATCTCCAATGGCAAACCGTGCTCAAGACCTTGCCTGCGCTCGGTGCCTCCGCCAGCAAGCCCGAATGGCGCTACTGGAAGGCGCGCGCGCTTGCGGCTACCGGGCAGGATAACCGCGCCGTCGCGCTCTATGAGTCGCTGGCCGACGGCATGGACTATTACGCGTTTCTCGCCGCCGACCGCCTCAATCTGGACTACAACATCACCCAGGAACCCGGTCAGCCGGCACCGGAAGTCATCGCGCAACTCGGTTCGCGGCCGGGATTCGTGCGCGCACGTGAACTGTTTTATGCCGGCCTGTATGGCTACGCGAATGCGGAGTGGGTGGCTGCGAGCACGACGCTCTCCAGAGCGGCGCGCTGTCAGACCGCACTCATGGCACAGCAATGGGGCTGGTCGGGCCGCGCCATGCAGACGCTCGCGAATGCCGGCTGCTGGGGCGATCTCACCATCAGTTATCCGCTGGCGTACGCCGATACGCTCTCCCCCCGCGCGCAGCAACTGGGACTGGATTTGCCCTGGGTGTATGGCCTGATCCGTTCGGAAAGCGTGTTTCGTCCCGATGCTGTGTCGGCTGCCGGTGCGCTGGGTCTCATGCAGCTCATGCCGGCCACCGGTCGGCGCGTAGCGGCGCGACTCGGCCTGACGCTCGACGGTCACCGCGCCCTGCTGGATCCGGACACCAATCTGGCGGTCGGCAGTTCCTATCTCGGCCACCTGCTGCAACGTTTCGACGGCGACGAGCTGCTGGCCACGGCCGCTTACAACGCCGGTTCCGACCGGGTACTGGCGTGGCTGCCGCGCAGCGGCAGCCTGCCCGCGGACGTGTGGGTGGATAGCATTCCGTTCTGGGAAACCCGCAGTTACGTGCGCAACGTGTTCAGCGCGGCGGTCATCTTTGACTGGCGTCTGCACCGCCACAGCGAACGCTTGAGTGCGCGCCTCGGCCGGATCGCGGCGCCGAGCGCAGGCAGCGCAAGCCCGCCCGCCGCCGCGGCAACCACATCGGCACCGGCAGCGACGAGTGCCGGAGCATCGGTACCGCCGGCCTTGCGGTAACATGGAGTACAGCTTATCCCGTTGTGGCCCAGCGCCGACCGCGGGATAAGTTCGCCTCACGGACGGTAATGCAAATGCCAACAGCCACGATTTGTCTGCTGGGCGGCACCGGCTTTGTCGGGCGCCATCTGGCCGCACGCCTCGCGCAGCGGGATTACAACGTGAAAATCCTGACGCGCTCGCGTGCGCGCCACTACGACCTCGTGGTGTTACCCACAGTCACGCTGGTCGAGGCGGACGTGCACGACGCCGCGACGCTCACGCGCGAGTTCGCCGGCTGCACGGCGGTGGTCAATCTGGTCGGCATCCTCAACGAACGCGGCCACCGCGGACGCGGCTTCCGGCAGGTGCACGTGGAACTGCCGCGCAAGATCATCGAAGCCTGTCGCGCGGCGAGCGTGCCACGCCTGCTGCACATGAGCGCACTCAACGCCGCACGCAACGCGCCCAGCCATTATCTGCGCACCAAGGCAGAGGCCGCCGAGCTGGTGCTGGCCGCGAAAGATCTGCAGGTCACCGTGTTCGAGCCGAGCGTGATATTCGGCCCCGGTGATCACTTCCTCAACCGCTTTGCACGCTTCCTGCGCCTCGCGCCCGGCGTTTTCCCGCTGCCTTGTCCCAACGCAAAGCTGGCGCCGGTGTCCGCGGGCGACGTGGCCGAAGCCATGCTGCGCAGCCTGGATGAGCGTGCATGTTTCGGTCGGCGTTATGCCCTGTGCGGACCGAAGGTTTATACGCTGCGCGAATTGCTGCGCTATCTGCGCCGCCTCACCGGCCACCGGCGCTTGATTTTCGGCCTGCCACGGCCGCTTTCGTGGTTGCAAGCCGTGGTTATGGAATGGCTGCCGGGCAAACCGTTTTCACTCGACAACTTTCATTCGCTGCAGGTGCCCGGCGTGTGTACCGATAACGGTTTTGCCGCGTTCGGCATGCACCCGGTGGCCGTGGAGGCGGTGCTGCCCACGTATCTCGGGCGCTTCACCGCCCAGGCGGAACTCGACAAATACCGCCGCATGCGCGGCGTGGTGCCGTGAGCGGGGTAGCGTCACCAACCCAGGCGGGACGCGGAGTGACAGAGGCGCAAGACACGGACTGGTTGCAGCGGTGGCGGGAAGGCCGCACCGGCTGGCACCAAAGCGAACCCACGCCGTTGCTGATTCGGCATTGGTCCGCGCTCGGCCTGCCTGCGGGCAGCCGCGTGCTGGTGCCGCTGGCCGGGAAATCGCTCGACATGCTGTGGTTGGCGAAGCAGGGATTTACAGTGTTGGGCATGGAACTCGCGCCGCTCGCGGTCAAGCAGTTCTTCGCCGAAAACCATATTGCGGTGCAGTCGCAGCGCGAGGTGGACGGCGTGCACTACGCGGCCGGCGACATCGAAGTGATCCAGGGCGACATCTTCAAGGTGGCGGCACGCGTGTTCGAGTCCTGCACCGCGGTGTACGACCGCGCCGCAATCATCGCCCTGCCCCCGGAGCTGCGCCCACGCTACGCGCACGAGGTTTACGGGAAGCTGCCTCCCGATTGCCGCGGGCTAATGATCACCTTCGAATATCCGCAAGCTGAAATGCCCGGACCGCCGTTTTCGGTGGGCGAAGCGGAACTCCACCGGCTGCTCGATACCGGGTGGAAACTCGAGCTGCTCGAGCGGCGCGATATTCTGGCATCGCAGCCCAGATTCGCGCAGGCGGGGTTGAGCGCGCTCGCGACCGCCGTCTACCGCCTGCAGCGTGGAGCGCGGTGATGCACGGCGAATACAAGATGCCGGGCGGCAAGCTGGTGGTGGCGGACCTCGAGGTGCGCGGCGGGCGTCTGTGTCACGTGCAGGTAAGTGGGGATTTCTTTCTGGAGCCCGACAGCGCGCTCGACTGGATTGACGCAGCCCTCAACGGTCAGCCGGCCGAAAGTGGCGAGGCGGAACTGGCCGCGCATCTGAAGGCCGCGCTCGACGGGCGCGCGGCGATGTACGGCATTTCGGAAGAGGCGATTGCACGCGCAGTGCAGCGTGCACTGGGACACGCACGGTGAGCCGCAGCCGCTGGGAGGACTACGGCTGGCGTCTGATCCACGCGTCCGCGCAAGCGCCCGCGTTGCACATGGCGCTCGACGAAACCCTGACCGCAGCGGTCGGCAGCGGGCAGCGCGCGCCCACGCTGCGCATCTGGGAGTGGGCAGCCTCGGCCGTGATCATCGGCCGCTACCAGTCGCTGCGCAACGAAGTGGACCCCGAAGGCGCGCGCCGGCACGACATCACGGTGATGCGCCGCATCAGCGGCGGCGGCGCGATGTTCGTGGAACCCGGCAACACCATCACCTATTCGCTGTACGCACCGGCGTCGCTGGTCGAGGGCCTGTCGTTCCGCGAAGCGTATGCGTTTCTGGATGCCTGGGTCATCGAAGCGTTGCGCACGCTCGGAATCGAAGCGCGTTACCAGCCGCTCAACGACATCACCTCGCCGGCCGGCAAAATCGCGGGCGCCGCCCAGGCGCGGCGCAACGGCGCGGTGCTGCACCACGTGACCATGGCCTACGACATTGATGCCACGAAAATGCTGCAGGTGCTGCGCATCGGCCGCGAGAAACTCTCCGACAAGGGCATCGCGAGCGCCGTCAAACGCGTGGATCCGCTGCGCAGTCAGACGGGTCTGGCGCGCAGTGCGGTGATCGAGCGCATGATTGCGACGTTTCGGCGGCTGCACGGTTTGACGGAGGATCGCCTGACGGAGAACGAACTCGCGCAGGCGCGCGCATTGGCGGCGGAAAAATTCGAAACTCCGGCATGGACCGCCATCGTGCCCTGAGGGCGGCGCTGGCAATGCGCAGGTTTACCCGCCCGAGGCGGCCGCGCTTTTGACCATGAGCTTCTGCAACTCGGCGTCGCGCTGGCCGGGCGGCAAGCGCATCAAGCGTTTCACCGCAAGGTAAAACGCCGGCAGGTCGCCGCTGCTTTGCGCAAGCAGCGCTCGAAACGCCGGAACCCAGCGGGTGTAAGTAGTCACGGTCAACAGGCTCGCGTTGTTGAGCGGGCCGTTGAAAAAACGGTCGTAGCCCGTATCGGTTCCCAGTTGCGGGCGCAGTACCGCGTAGCTCGCGCGCAGTTGCGCGAAAATCTGCTGTTTGCGCGCCGCCATGTCCGCTTTTGGCAAGCCTGAGGCGTACAACTCGCCCAGGCGGCCGCGCGCGCTGTCCACCAGCCGCACGATCATGTGCCAGTGACGCTGCCCGGCCTCATAGGCCGGCAGTTGAGATGCGCGCCCCGTGGCCGCGAGCCAGCGACGCACGCCCACGTCCGCCACCGTGACCGCGAAGGATTCGTTGAAGTCGGCGTCGCCCTGCAGATACAGCTCCTGATGCGCGAGTTCGTGGAAGATGAAATTCACGAGCGCAGTGTCGCCCCAGCCGAGCATGCTCGAGACCAGCGGATCGTCGAACCAGCCGAGCGTGGAGAATGCCGGCACACCGCCAACGTACACGTCATCACCCTGGGCGCGCAGTTTGGCGGCGAACGCCTGCGCCACCGCCTGCCTGAAGTAGCCGCGATACGGCACACAGTCGGCGATGGGAAAACACCGGGTCAGCGGCTGCAATGAATAATGAATATGGTTTGGTGGCAAACAGGTTCCAGCTCACGTAGGGCCGGTCGAGCGCCACGTAGCTCGTGTAACTGCCGTTGCGCGGCAATCCCAGTTGCGCGCTGGCGTAGCGGCGGATTTCCGCGGCCAGTTGCAGTCGGGTCTTGAGCGCGGCCGGAGTTTCGGGACTCGCGAGCAGGCTTTGGATGGGTACGCGCGCGGACAGCAGGCTGAGTTCGCCGTTCACCGCCTGACCGTAATAGCCGGGCAACGCACAGCCCCCGAGGACCGGTGTCAGCAGCAGGGGAACAATGCGCGTGGCCGGCCGCATGGCGGGTCAGCATAGCAAAAGGGCTCTGCTACCATGAATGCATGCAAATCTTTCTCGTCGGCGGCGCGGTGCGCGACAAGCTGCTGGACCTGCCGGTCCAGGAGCGTGACTGGGTGGTAGTGGGCGCTACGCCGGATGACATGCTCGCGCTCGGTTACCGACCGGTGGGCAAGGACTTCCCCGTGTTCCTGCATCCCGAAACGCACGAGGAATACGCGCTCGCGCGCACCGAGCGCAAGACCGGTCGCGGCTATCACGGTTTTGAATTTCACAGCGCACCGCAGGTAACGCTGCAAGACGACCTTAAGCGCCGCGATCTCACCATCAATGCACTCGCCGAAGACGCACAGGGCAAGCTGATTGATCCCTACGGCGGCCAGCGCGATCTCGCTGCACGCGTGTTGCGCCACGTGTCGCCGGCATTTGCCGAGGATCCGGTGCGTGTGCTGCGCGTGGCACGCTTCGCCGCGCGCTTCGCGCCGCTCGGTTTCAAGCTGGCCGCGGAAACTCTCGCGCTCATGCACACGATGGCGGAAAACGGCGAGGTGGACGCGCTGGTGGCCGAGCGCGTGTGGCAGGAAACCGTCAAGGCGCTGGCCGCGGACAAACCTTCGGTGTTCTTTCAGACCTTGCGTGAATGCGGCGCGCTTGCCAAGGTGTTCCCCGAACTCGATCGCTTGTTCGGCGTTCCACAGCCCAAAGAACATCATCCTGAGATCGACACCGGCGTGCACGTGATGCTGGTGCTTGATCAGGCCGCGCGCCTGTCGCCCGATCCGGCGGTGCGCTTCGCGGCGCTGGTTCACGATCTCGGCAAAGGCACGACACCGGCGGACAAACTGCCGCATCATTACGGTCACGAGGAGCGCGGCGTGGAACTGGTGGATGCGCTGTGCGAACGGCTGCGGGTACCGCGTGAATTCCGCGAACTCGCGCTGCTTGCCGCGCGCTTTCACGGCAAAGTGCACCGCGCGGCGGAATTGCGGCCCGAAACGGCACTGCGCTTGCTGCAGGACTGCGATGCCTTCCGCCGGCCGCAGCGCTTCGAGCAGCTGCTGTTGGCCTGCGAGGCCGACGCGCGCGGCCGCACCGGTCTCGAGGCTCGGCCTTATCCGCAGGCGGAACGCCTGCAACGCGCGCGCGCCGCCGCGGCCGCGGTGAGCATTCCCGACGGTGTTTCCGGCGCTGAAATCGGCCGGCGCCTCAACCAGGCGCGGCTGCTGGCGGTGCGCGAGGCGCTTGCCAAGAAGCCCGCGTGAGCAACGCCCGCGTCGCACACTGCGGCGCGTGCTTTACAGGCTGTGGCTCAAGTCGCGCAGGCTGAATCCCCGCAGTGCCGAGTCCATGCCTTTCACGAAACCGATGGCCTTGAAACGCTCGCCCATTTCTTCCGGCAACGTCAGCAGTTTCACTTCACGCGCGGTGTACAGATCCACGCCGCGTTCCGCGATGCCGAGCGCCAGCAGAAAATGGGCCTGCGTGGTGTATCCGGCAAGCGTGAGTCCGGCCTGCGTCGCGGCGTGCGTCATCGCGGTGAAATCCACATGCGCGGTGATGTCCTGCAGGCCGGGGTAGAGGAACGGATCGTCGTGCACGCGCTGGCAGTAATGACACATGAGCGTGCCCATGTGGCGCTCAGGATGGTAGTAGCCGGCGCGCGTATACCCGTAATCCGTGAACAGCAGCGCGCCGCGCGTCAGAGCGTCGGCGAGGCTGGCGATGAGCAAGGGCAGGCGCAGGCAGATTTCGGAACTGTAGCCTGCGGCCAGGGGCTGCGACAGGTCGGCCTCCAATGCCGCGAGCGCGCTCTGCAAATCTGCGCTCGCGGGCCGGAGTTGCCACACGAGTTCGCCGTCCCGGTCCGCGACGCAATATTCTTCGAACCCTCGCACCGCGCGCCGGAAACGGCTGACGGGCAAGGCGTCCAGCACTTCGTTGCCGAGGATTACTCCGGAAAATGCCGCCGGCAGACGCTCCAGCCAATGCACGCGCTGCAACAATGCGGGCGCGCGTTCTGTGAGGGTCAGGCGCTGGCGTTCGCGCAGTTCTGCGCTGACTTCCAGAATCCAGTAACGCTCCGGCAGAGTGCCGAGGGTTTCCAGCTCTGCCAACAGATCCGCTGCCATTGCGCCGGAGCCTGCGCCGAGCTCCAGAACGTCGCCGCCACCCAGGAGTTTCAGCAACTCCGCACATTGCACCGCAAGACAGCGGCCAAACAAGGGCGAGAGCTCCGGCGCGGTGACGAAGTCGCCAGCCGCACCGAACTTGCGCGCGCCGGCGCTGTAATAACCAAGTCCCGGCGCGAAGAGCGCGAGATCCATGTAACGTTCGAAGCTGATGGCGCCGCCATGCGCCTGAATTTCCGCACGCATGCGCTCCCGGAGACGCGCGCTGTGGGCCAGCGCGTCCGGCGCAGGCGGCGGCAATTCGACTCGAAGCTGGCTGCGGCGCATGCTGGTTTCCGGATTATGGCAACCCGCACAAATCCGGTTCGCAAAGCATTACGGCCTGACCACAAACGGCCGTGGTCTCAATGCGCATTGACCAGATTCTGCCAGCCATAGCGCTCGGGTAACGGGCGCCATGCCGCGGCACGTGCATTGGCGCGTTCCGCGGCGGGCGCAGTCGGTCCGCAATTGCCATTGGCGATGTAATACAGGGCTTCCGCCAGCGAGGCTTCGCCGCTGTCGCCGAGCGCATGACTCAGGTCGTCCACCGCCGGGCAGGTCGGGGCGATGCCGCCGAAATAATTGCCGGCGCCGGCGGCGTTCAGCATGTTGAAGGTCATGGGATAGAGCACGCTCGTGCAAAAATCGAAGCCGTTTTCGCCCACCGGTTTGCCGAACGTGGTGCTGCCCACGGTCACCACGTCTATGTAGGGTTTGAGCGCGTTGATCAGCAATTCCGCGGCGGATGCGGTGCCGCCGGTGGTGATGATCACCACGCGGCTCAGGTTCAGGGAATTGCTCACGCTCTGGAAGGCCAGCGTCTGATCCTGATCGGTGTGCAGACTGTTGTAATTCAGCGTGGCGAAGGTCTGGCCGGCGTCGCCGACAATCAATGAACCGAGAAACTGCGCTACCGACAGCAGCCCGCCGCCGTTGTAGCGCTCGTCAATGATCAATTCGTTGTCGCCGTCCGCCTGCAATTGCGCAAATGCCTGCTGCAGTTCGTTGCTGGAAGGCGTGATGAAATTCTGGAAAAAGAAATAACCCACGTTGCGGCCGCCGGCGCTGAAACTCTGCACCCGCGAAACATTGGGCTGGGTGACGACGGTCTTAGTGAGTGTCACGGTCTGGGTTGCGCCGGAGGGCGACTGATATTCAAGCGTCACCGTCACGCCCACATCTGCAGGACCAAAAGCGGAATTCAATTGATTGTTGGCAATCAGGGTCGCGACCGCGATGCCGTTCACGGACAGGATATAGCCGCCGCGCACGAACCCGGCGCCGGCCGCCGCGCTGCCAGAATACACGTCGGTCAGCTGCAACTGATTGCCGTTGACGATCGCCTCGCCGAAGCCCAAGCCCACATACTGGCCAGCGCCATAAAACGCCTGATTGGCCGCCTGCGTGGTGATATAGCTGAACCGATCCAGCGGCTGGTACAACAGCGCATCCAGGAACGAGGTGGTATCGCCATAAGCGGCGGGGCTGACATTCGCCGGCAGGTACTGGTTCCAGTAGTACCAGGATTGCATGATGGCGAGAATCTGCTGGTTTTGTCCGGTTACCGAGCACGCGCCGGCGGTCTGGGCCTGGGAAACACCGCCCGAACCGCCGCAGCCTGACACCAGCAGCACCAGCGTGCATGAAAGCGCGCCCATCACCAGCTTGCGCATGGCCATCTCCGTTTGATGCCGCGCTGAACGTTATAGACCTTCAAGCGTCACCGCCACAAGCGGCTGATCCTTGCCGGCAAATTCACGCCAATGCTCGGCAAAACTGCGGCCGGTCCCGGGATGACGCTGCCCGGACGCGAGGTCGGCCAGCGGCTTGAGCACATAGGCATACTTGAGGATTTCGGGGCGCGGCAACCGCAGCGGCGATCCGGCCACCAGCGCCCCGTACAGCAGCAGGTCCAGATCCAGCATGCGCGGCGCGAAGCGCGGACCGCCGCGCGTTCGCCCGCATTGCACTTCGATGGCGTCAAGCGCCGCGTGCACCTGCACCACGTCCGCGCCGGTTTCGAACGCCACCGCCAGATTCAGGAAATCATCGCCTTTGAAGCCCACCGCCGGGTTGCGGTACACGGGTGATACTTGCAGTGCGCCAAAGCGCTGGCGCAACAGCCGCACGGCTGCGCGCACGTGCTGCTCGGACTCGACATTGCTGCCGACGCCGACGAACACCGTGGTCATGCGGAAGGCGCGTCCCTTTCGATGCTCACGCCGACGCTCCTGCTGCCGCTCACCGCGCCCGGCTTGTGCAGCGTCACTTTCACATGCGCCACGTGGAATTCCCGCAGGATGAGATCGGCAACCTGTTCCGCGAGCGTTTCTACCAGCTGAAATTGCGCGCTGCTCACGAATTGCGTGACGCGCTTGGCCACCGCCTTGTAATCGAGCGTGTCCTCGATGCGATCGCTGCGCGCGGCACGGCGGATATCCGCGCTCATGTCCACATCCAGAATCACCGTTTGCCGGATGCACCGCTCCCAGTCGAATATGCCGACTACGGTTTGTACGCGCAGCTCGCGTATGAACACGGTATCCGCGGAAGTCGCACGGCTCACGGCGCCACCAGGGTATCCAGCGGCCAGCGCGTGCGCACGGCCGCGGGTACGTCCGTGGCTTTCAGATTGCGCAAGCGCAGGTAACCCGCATACGCAATCATGGCGCCGTTGTCGGTGCAGAATTCCAGCCGCGGATAGAACACCTCGCCGCCGAGCGCGGCCACGCGCTGCTTGAGCCGTGCGCGCAATCTGCGGTTCGCGCCCACGCCGCCAGCCACCACCAAGCGCTGCTCGCCGGTCTGCTGCAGCGCGCGCTCGCATTTGATCACGAGCGTATCCACCACCGCCTCCTCGAATCCGCGCGCCACATCGGCTTTGGTTTGCGCGTCCTGCGGCGCGCGCTTGAGTGCGGTGAGCACCGCGGTTTTCAAGCCGCTGAAACTGAAATCCAGCCCTGGCCGGTCAGTCATGGGCCGCGGGAACTCGAAACGTCCCGCAACGCCGCTCTCGGCCAGTTTGGCGAGCGCCGGCCCGCCCGGATACGGCAACTGCAGGAGCTTGGCGACCTTGTCGAAAGCCTCGCCGGCCGCATCGTCCAGCGATTCGCCGAGCGTGGTGTAGCGGCCGACGTCGCGGACTTCAACCAGCAGGGTGTGTCCACCCGAAACCAGCAAGGCCACGAAGGGGAACGCAGGCGCCGGGTTTTCCAGCATGGGCGCCAGCAGATGGCCTTCCATGTGATGGATGCCGACGGCCGGCACGCGCCAGGCGAACGCCAAGCCGCGTGCCAGACAGGCGCCGACCAGCAGCGCGCCCACCAATCCGGGCCCGGCGGTGTAGGCGATACCGTCAATCTGCTGCGGGCTTGAGCCGGCTTGCTCCAAGGCGCGCTGAATCATGGGCAGGAGCTTGCATACATGATCCCGGGAGGCGAGTTCCGGCACCACGCCGCCGTACTCTCGGTGCAGCCGGACCTGGCTGTAAAGTGCATGCGCCAGCAGCCCGCGGCGGTCGTCGTAGACGGCAACCCCGGTCTCGTCGCAGGAAGTCTCAATGCCGAGCACGCGCATGACTTTGCAATTCTACACGGCGGTCGGTAGAATTCCCGCCCCTTACGGCCGGTCCGCGGCCGCAGAATCCAAGCAAATTCAAGGTGATGGCCGCATGCCCAGCGTACGTGTGAAAGACAACGAACATTTCGATGCCGCGCTGCGGCGTTTCAAGCGCGCCTGCGAAAAGGCCGGAGTGATGACCGAGCTGCGCCGCCGCGAGTTCTACGAGAAGCCCACGCAGGAACGCAAGCGCAAGCAGGCGGCCGCCGTGAAGCGCCATCTAAAGAAACTGTCCCGCGAGCACTCCCGTCACATCCGTTTATATTGATTCGAGCGCGCACGGGTCCCGATGATTTCAACGACGGCGCTTGCGACAAGCGCCGTTTGTTTTTGCGCGCCACCGGTCCTGCCGATCGCCGCCAGTGCGCGCCGCGCAGCAGACCTCACGAGGTCACAGGAGCACATGCATGCCACTCAAAGACCGCATCACCGCCGACATGAAAGATGCGCTGCGCGCCGGCGACAAGCCGCGCCTGGGAGTCATCCGCCTGATGCTGGCCGCCATCAAACAACGCGAAGTGGACGAGCGCATTCAGCTCGACGACACCCAGGTGCTTGCGGTGCTCGACAAGATGCTCAAGCAGCGGCGCGAATCCATCGTGCAATATGAGCAAGGCCAGCGCGCGGATCTCGTCGCCCAGGAACAGGCGGAGGTCGCCGTCATCCACTCTTATCTGCCCGCGCAGCTGGCCGAAGCGGAGCTCGACAAGCTGATTGCCGAGGCGGTGCAGCAAAGCGCTGCCGCTTCGATGCGCGACATGGGCAAGGTCATGGCCCTGCTCAAGCCACAGGTGCAGGGCCGCGCCGACATGGGTGCAGTGAGCGCGCGCATCAAGGTAAAGCTCGGCGGCTGATTGCGGCGTTGCCCATACACAGCAATCGTCAACCTGTTCTATTCTTGTAATGCCCGTTGAGGTGAGGAGTGAGGGGTGAGGAGCAAGGGGTAACACCACGCTCAAGCCGGCTCTTCACTTCCTCCCGCCTCACCCATAACTTCAATGGCGCGCATTCCCCAGTCCTTCATTGACGAACTCGTGAGCCGCGTGGACATCGTGGAGGTGATTGACGCGCGCGTACCGCTCAAGAAGCACGGTCGCGAATTCACCGCCTGCTGCCCGTTCCACAACGAGAAGACACCGTCGTTCACCGTCAGCCCGAGCAAGCAGTTTTACCATTGCTTTGGATGCGGCGCGCACGGCACCGCATTGGGTTTTCTCATGGAGTACGAACACCTGGAATTCCCGGAAGCCGTGCGCCAGCTGGCCGAACAGGTGGGCATGGAAGTGCCGGTGGAATCCGGCGGCGACCACCGCGCCAATTTCGCGCCGCTTTACGCGGTACTTCACGATGCACAACGCTTCTTTCACGCGCAGCTGAAGGAATCGCCCACAGCCGTGGACTACCTCAAGCGCCGTGGCGTGAGCGGCGAGATCGCGGCGGAGTTCGGCATTGGTTTCGCGCCAGCCGGGTGGGACCGTTTGCTGAAAGCACTCAGCAAGGACGCAGCGGCGCAGCAGAATCTGCTGGACGCGGGGCTGGTGATCCGCGCCGAGGACGGCCGGACGCGCGACCGTTTCCGCGAGCGCGTCATGTTCCCGATCCGCGACGCGCGCGGACGCGTCATCGGTTTTGGCGGCCGGGTCATCGACAACGACGAGCCCAAATACCTGAATTCGCCGGAAACGCCGCTGTTCCACAAGGGACGTGAACTCTACGGCTTGTATGAAGCGCGCCAGGCACTGCGCGATATCCCGCGGCTGCTGGTCGTGGAAGGTTACCTGGACGTGGTGGCCCTGCACCAGCACGACCTGTGCTACGCGGTGGCCACGCTCGGCACCGCCACCACGCCCGAGCATTTGCAGAAAACCTTCCGCGTCACCTCGGAAGTCGTGTTTTGCTTTGACGGCGATCGCGCCGGCCGGGCTGCGGCCTGGCGCGCGCTGGAAAATGCGCTGCCCGAAGCGCGCGACGGCCGGCAACTCAAATTCCTGTTTCTCCCGGAAGGCGAAGACCCTGATACGCTGGTGCGCAAGGAGGGCCGCGAAGCGTTCGAATCACGCATCAGGCAGGCGGTGCCCTTGTCGGTATTCCTGATGGACAACCTCAGCGCCCAGACCGACCTCTCCAGCCTGGACGGCCGGGCCAGGCTGGTGGAACTCGCCCGCCCGCACCTGGCCAGGCTGCCGGCCGGGGTTTATCGGGAAATGCTGGGGGCGGAACTGGCCCGCCGCGCCCAGGTAAACCCGGAAAAATTGACTATGCTTAACCGGGCATCCAGCCGCAAGGCCACAGGGGACCAGCAGCCCACGCCAGCCGGACCGGCGCTGACCGGCCCGGTACGCAAGGCGCTGGCTCTGCTGCTGCACCAGCCGGCGCTGGCGGCGCTTACCGGAAACCCGGCCAATTTGGCCGATACGGGACTCAAGGGTGTGGAAACGCTGCAGGCGGTGCTGGAATTTGCCCAGGAACACCCACATATCACGGGAGCTGGACTGCTGGAGCACTGGCGTGACACTGAGACCGGCAGTTACCTCATGAAGCTGGCCCAAGCCGAACTGCTCACGCCTGACGATGGCATGGAAAGCGAGTTTCGGGCAGTGGTCGCGGATCTGGCAGGACGGCGCGACGAACAACGCCTGGCGGCCTTAGTCGAGACCTCCCGGCTGCGCCCACTGGGTAATGAAGAAAAGGCGGAACTGACCCGGCTAATTACAGCCCGGCGCACGGGATTGGGCGCCCCCAAGTTATGAAGCAGTTGATTTATCTGGAAAAAATGCAACTTTCTGATAAACTTACCGGTTCCCCTCCGGCGCCCAACGGGCGCCGTTTTTCACCTGAGACGCCATGAACGACCGTAACGAAGACAAGCAGTCCAAGCTCAAGCTCCTGATTGCCAAGGGCAAGGAACAGGGCTACCTGACCTACGCGCAGGTCAACGACCATCTGCCCAACGACATCGTGGATCCCGAGCAGATCGAAGAAATCATCGCCATGATCGGTGACATGGGCATCCCGGTGCACGAGGAGGCCCCGGATACCGACACGCTGCTGCTCGGGGATGCGCCGGCCACGAGTCCGGATGACGAAGAGGTCGCCGAAGAAGCCGCAGCTGCCTTGGCCTCGCTGGACGCGGAATTCGGGCGCACCACCGATCCGGTGCGCATGTACATGCGTGAGATGGGCACGGTTGAGCTGCTCACGCGCGAAGGCGAAATCAAGATCGCCAAGCGTATCGAGGAAGGTCTGACCCAGGTGCTGGCGTCAGTGGCCGCGTATCCGGCGTCCTCGGCACTGCTGGTTTCCGAATACGCGGGCGTGGCCGAAGGCCGCAACAAACTCAGCGACATCATCACCGGATTCATTGACCCGAACGCCGACATCCAGGTGGCAGCAGCGCCCAGTGCGCCGGAAGCGCCGGCGGTGGCGGAAGCCGCGGCGGAAGAGACGGACGCCGATAGCGAAGAAGCCCCCGAAGAGGAATCGCCGGTCAAGGCCAAACCCGCCAAACCCGGCGACGACGAGGAAGAAGACAGCGACGCCGACGCCGAATCGAATCCTGCGGACACGGGCCCGGATCCGGAAGAAACCGCGCGTCGCTTTGCCCAGCTGAAGAAACTGCACGACAGGGTAGTCAAGGCCATCCTCAAGCACGGCACCGCCCACAAGAGCACCGCACGCGCGCGCAAACAGCTGGTGGAGGCGTTCCTGCAGCTGAAGCTCACGCCGCGCATGACCGAATTGCTCATCCGCAGCCTGCGGCACATGGTGGACACCGTGCGTGCACACGAGCGCGAAATCATGAGTCTGTGCGTCGCCAAGGCCGGCATGCCGCGCAAGGATTTCATCAAGAGCTTTCCGGAAAACCAGACGAACACGCGCTGGCTGGACCGCCAGATCAAATCCAAGCGCAAGTGGTCGGCCGCCCTGGCGAGGCAGAAGCCCGAAGTGGTGCGCATCCAGCACCGCCTCACGACCATCGAGAAGGACACGCACCTTTCGATCCAGGAACTCAAGGAAATCAACCGCCAAATGTCCATAGGCGAGGCCAAGGCACGCCGTGCCAAAAAGGAGATGGTGGAGGCCAACCTGCGCCTGGTGATCTCGATCGCCAAGAAATACACCAACCGCGGTCTGCAGTTCCTGGATCTCATCCAGGAAGGAAACATAGGCCTGATGAAGGCGGTGGACAAGTTCGAATACCGGCGCGGCTACAAATTCAGCACCTACGCAACCTGGTGGATTCGCCAAGCCATCACGCGTTCGATCGCCGACCAGGCGCGCACTATCCGCATTCCGGTGCACATGATCGAGACCATCAACAAGCTGAACCGCATTTCGCGTACGTTGCTGCAGGAAATGGGCCGCGAGCCGACCCCGGATGAGCTTGCGGTCAAGATGGAAATGCCCGAGGACAAGGTACGCAAGGTGCTAAAGATCGCCAAGGAACCGATTTCCATGGAAACGCCCATTGGCGACGACGAGGACTCCCATCTCGGTGACTTTATCGAGGATGCCTCGGTGACCTCGCCCGTCGACGCGGCCACCAACGAAAGCCTGCGCGAACAGACGCACGCGGTGCTGGCGAGCCTCACGCCGCGCGAAGCCAAGGTGCTGCGCATGCGCTTTGGCATCGACATGAATACCGACCACACGCTCGAGGAAGTCGGCAAGCAATTCGACGTCACGCGCGAGCGCATCCGCCAGATTGAAGCCAAGGCACTGCGCAAGCTGCGCCATCCGTCGCGTTCCGACCAGTTGCGCAGCTTTCTCGACGAATCCTCGTCTTGACCACGCGGGTCGTGCGTACCTGACCAAGGGCGCGTTTACACGGCCTTTGCTTTGCCATTGCTATTGCCAGTCAAAGTGCATTCCGGATGATGAATTTCTGCATGGCAATTGGCACAAAGAAGCTCGCATTTTGCAATTTCTTTTCGCAATGCCTTACCACTTCTATTGGACATTGCGCGCAAATCTAATTCCATTTGCTTTTCAGCAGGATTCTTGTGGTGCCATGCCAATGCCGCATAATTCTTGTTGTACCCGCAGCGTTGACAGCGACCGCCTCTCTCTGCAATCAACGCCAATTTCCGACCTAAGCCCCGCGCTTGTTGGCAAACGTAGTTCTGATGCCGATTATTAGTATCTGAATTCTTGCACTTGCGGCTGCAATATTTGTTTTGCCGACCCTTAAGTGAACGCCCGCAAATCACACAGCTACCGTCGGACACGAAATATTTCTTCATATGAAAATGATCATAATCCATTATTTGATGCGGAACCAAATACTGGCCGAGTAGAATTCATACATGGGCCTTCAGCTCAATTGATTAGAGCAGGGGTAAGCTAGGGACTTTACGCGAAACGATGCTTCCTCCCAGCGAACGGCCAGCATGGGTTCGAAGCGGAGCTTCGGACGAGCGCATCAGGATGTGCGCCTTGGACCGCAACCGAAGCAGGATCGCGAAGCGTAGCGGCTGGTCTGGACGAGCCACCATGGATGGTTCAGTGTATAGACGTTGGGCCTGTAGCTCAGTTGGTTAGAGCAGGGGACTCATCTTCAATGGTGACTCTGCGTCGAAAGGCGCAGATGCAAACGGGATGAATTCAGGGAAACCTCCACGGCTCACGCCGCTGGCAACCCTGAGCCAAGCCGGCAGTACACCGCCGGAAGGTGCAGAGACTACCTGAGGGCTGGAGTGCCCTTAATGACAGGTTGAAGCGTCCCGCACCCTACCCGCATTGGCGGCGGGTGAAGAGATAGTCCACGCACGCTGGAAACGGCGTGAATAAGTGAATCCCTTGGTCGAAGGTTCGAGTCCTTCCGGGCCCATTTTTTTGTAATCGTCTATACCGCTGCGTGCAGGATGGGGCGCATGAAGCGAACGTTGTTCAAGGGAGTTTTTCCCCGGGTGTGCAGCGCTCGAGCACGGCTGCTGCCTGCGGGCGCATTGTGCCTGCTGCTGGCCGGCTGCATCCCGCTCATCCCCTGGCAGGAAGCCGTGATCAAGCCCGCGCCGCGCGCCGCAGTCGCGGTGTACGCGACGCGCGCCGACGGCACGCCGCTGGCCGACGCCGCCGTTTATCTGCAAGCCCTCGACACCGGCAGGGACACCCGCATGCTGCGCGCGACGCGCGCAGACACCGTGGACCTGATCGACCGGCAGTTCCAGCCACGCGTACAGATTGTGCACAGCGGCGGCCCGGTGGTTTTCAACAACCTCGACGACGTGGAACATGTGATTTATTCGTTCTCCACTGAGCCCGCGCTCACACTGCAATTGCGCCCCGGTCAAAGCCGTCGCGTGATCGCCCCGAACCACCCCATGGTGCTTACGCTCGGGTGCAAGATTCACAACGGCATGCTGGCCTACATGGTGGTGACCGATGCCACGGTCTTCGGCACGACCGACACCAACGGATTTCTGCGCTTTGGCGACTTATCACCCGGGCATTACCGCGTACAGCTCTGGTACGCCGATGCGCACAACGGCGCACGCGACGCATTGACCGCCGACGTGACGGCGAGCGTCGGCCGCGAACAACTCGTGCGCCTCACGTTGAATTAGGCAATGCAAAGCCTGCAACTCAAAATCTTTGCGCTCGTGGTGGGCCTGCTGCTGCTCGTCGAGTGCCTGAGCCTGGGCGTGCTCTATCAGCACATGCGCGCGGACACCGTCAATGGTCTCAACGCACACTTGCAACAGGGCCAGCAGATTTTCCAAAGCCAGTTCCGCGCGCGCACCCAAGCGCTCAATGTGTACGCGCAAATCCTGGCCAAGGATTACGGCCTGCTGGCGGCGTTCCACGCCGGGTCGAAGAGCTTGCGCGATGCACTGCTCGTCCGCCAGCAACGGGTCGGCGCCGACCTGGCCGTCGTGGTGGACAAGGGCGGCAAAATTCTCGCCGAAACCGGAAACCCCGCCCTGCCGCAGCCGACCTTTCGGCTGCCCGCTGGCGACCCCTCGGACAGCCTGTTCTTCGACAACGCCGGCATGCTGTATCAGATGGCGGGCGCTCCGATCAACGCGCCGACCCGCGTGGGCTGGATTTACCTTGGTTTTCGCATCGATGCGACGCTCGCCCAGCAATTGGCGGGCAGCACCGCGCTCGAAGTTACATTCCTGCGCCGCGACACCGGTGGGCATTGGCAAGTGGTGGCTTCATCACTGCCCGCCGAGCCGCGCGCTGATCTCGCGCGGCACCTGCAGGCCACGGACGCGCCGACGACCGACGGCTTGTTGCCGCTCGCCGGGGACAAGTATCTAGGCTTGGCGACCTTGCTGTCGCCAGCCTCGGCCACGCCGGTGAGCGTCCTGCTGCAAACTTCGCAGGCGGCGGCACTGGTGCGCAACCGCTCCTGGTGGCGACAGGTGATCGGCGTGTTAGCGGGCGCCTTGCTACTCGCGCTGATCGGCGCCTGGCTGCTGGCGCGCCACATTGTGCGGCCGGTACAGCTGCTGGTCAGCCACGCGAGCGCGGTGGCCACCGGCAGTTCCACCGAGCCGATCACGCTGCGCCAACGCGGCGAGCTGGGAGAGTTGATGCGCGAATTCAACCGCATGCAGGCGGCCGTCAGCCAGCGCGAAAATTCGCTGCGCCATCTGGCCGAGCACGATCCAGTGACCGGACTGGCCAACCGTTTTTCACTGGAAAAGCACATCGGGCGTGAAATCGACAAAGCGGACGCCGCCAACCGGCGCCTCGCCGTGCTGATCGTGAATCTCGATCGCTTCAAGGACATCAATGATTCGCTTGGCTACGATGCCGGCGACCGTTTGCTGCGCGCAGTCGGCAAGCGCCTGCGCGCCATTGTGGCCGTTGACGACGTGGTGGCGCGCATCGGCAGCGACGAATTCGGCCTGCTGCTATGCAACATCACCGTCAGCGAGCTGCACACCCGTCTGGATCCCATCGTAGCGGCGCTCAGCGAGCCGCATCCGGCCGAGGGCCTGACGCTGCACGTCACCGCCGGCACCGGCGTGGCGATTTACCCCGACCATGGCCGCGACGCCAGCGCGCTGCTGCGTCATGCCGACATGGCCAAGGGCACGGCCAAGAGCCGGCGGCTGCCATATTCGATTTACGACGGCAGCCAGGATCGCCACAGTCTGCTGCGTTTGAGCTTGCTGGCGGAACTGCAAAACGCCATCAACCGCAACGAACTGCAACTGCATTATCAGCCGAAGCTCAGCCTCAACGAGCGCACCGTGGTTGCGGCCGAAGCCCTGGTGCGCTGGCAGCACCCGGCTTACGGCCTGATTCCGCCCGCCGAGTTCATCCCCATGCTCGAGCAGACCGGCAACATCGGTACCGTCACGCAGTGGGCGTTGCATTGCGCCATCGCCCAAGCCAAAGCTTGGCAACAGGCCGACATGGCCGTACGTGTGGCCATCAACATTTCCGCGCACGATCTGCGTGAGGGCAATTTTGCGCGTGAGCTGGAACGCATGCTGCGCGCCGCACAGTGCGATCCCCAGCTGCTGGCATTGGAGATTACCGAAAGCGCGATCATGGAAGACGTGAACCAGAGTGCCGCAACTTTCCGTCGCCTGCGCGGGCTGGGCCTCATGCTATCCATCGACGACTACGGCACCGGTTACTCCTCGATGGCACAGCTCAAGCGCTTGCCGGTGGATGAACTCAAGATTGACAAGTCATTCGTCATCGACATGAACCAGAACACGGACGATGCGATCATCGTGCGTTCCATCATCGAACTCGGCCACAACATGGGCCTGAGCGTTACCGCCGAAGGCGTGGAATCACGCGCCAGCCTGGCGCTGCTACGCAAGCTGCACTGCGACACCGCCCAGGGCAACTACATCAGCCGGCCGCAGCACGCCGAACACTTCCAGCAGTGGTGGCAATCAGGCAGTTGGAAAGCCAGGGTCGTCAGGTAAGACGCTGCGGTATCGCATGCCGGAGTTTTCAGCGCTTGCCCCGGTCACGGCGGCGAAAGCAATCAATACGGCCACGGTTCCGGCGGCTTCACAGTTGAGTTGGAATCGGCCGGCTGGATTGTCGTTTTCGACCCGCAAAGCCTGGCCGGCAGCAAGCGTGGCCGGAGGGAAAACCGTGCTCACGAGCGTCACCGCGCCCCGAAAGACATACACCAGTCTGACCTGGCCCTCATCCGCCAGCGGCTGGGGAAAATCGCCTGGCCGCAGAATTGCAAAGCGCTGGGTAAACAGTGTGCGCCGGCTTATCACGTTGAAATCGCGCACCGCGCCGTTCAGCAGGTGGCAGCGGGTGCGCCATTCGCCTTTGAAACTGAACGGCTGGAAAGGCTGTGCGATGCGCTGCGACGGCGCCTCCGCGAAGCTGAGTTCCATTCCGCCGCCCTGCACCAGAAGTATCGTCCGATCGTAGCCGGGAAACGCGGAGAACTCACCGTCGCTTTCCACCTCCGCGAGACTCACGCGCCATTCGAAAGGCTGGCCGTCAAGCTGCGCGTCACGCGGATGTACCGCCAATTCCGTGGTCCAGCCGCGGGCGTTTTTCCAGCGCATGCGCCGGTAATCGCCTGGCATCAGTCGCTGCACACCGGCGGCCAATTCCTGCACGCTCAGGCCTGCCGGTACTTGGCCTCGTAGGCAAGGCCCATGAGCAGGATCTTGAGCGTATCCAGCAAGGAAGATTGCAGATTCACACGGAACAACTCCATGTCCGGCTGGCTGAGCACTTCGCGTACCACGCCCGAGGGCTCCGACAGGTGCTCGAAGCCGATTATAAGTGCATAAATTTTGATGAGCAGCGCCGCACCCTGGCCGGGCTCAAGAAAGCGCAGGTAACTCTCAAGCAGCGCGCCAGTTGCGGCCGTGCGGGTTTTCAATAACGTCTTGAAACTCAACGCGGCGGCGTAGGGCACGTTATGCTCCAGCCCGGTGTGCAAAATGGCAAGCAATCGCAGCAGCCGCGGCCGTCCGGCAAACGAGGTGGCGAACAACGCGACCAGACTGTTGACGCTCATCTCCGCCCGCCGCGTCTGCAGGGCAGTATCCAGATCGTCGAACCATTGGCTCAGCTCGCGTTCGCACAGCGCCAGGAAGACTTCCTCCTTGCTGCGAAAGTACAGGTACAAGGTGCCCTTGGCGAGGCCTGCGTCTGCGGCAATATGATCCATGGTGAGTTCGTCGTAAGGGGTGTCGGCAAAGCCGGCGAGCGCGGTCTGCAGGATGGCATTGCGCCGCTCGGTTTTCTGCTCGTCACTGACCGCACGATTGCGTGGACGCATGGCTGGCTCTACTCTGACCTTTGGTCATTTATGAATGACCAAAGGTCACTTGTCAAGACTGGCGGTCGTAAGCCAGTGCAGGTGATAGCTGCCGGCCTGCGGCGCCAGGGCATCGCGCAAAAACGCCAGAGAAACCTGCATGGCGTGTTCGCTTTGCCACGGCGGATTGATCAGCGCCAGGCTGCAAGCGCCAAACTGCGGCGTGTCCTCCGGCGCAATGCGAAAATCGGCGCGCAGCATGCGCTGCGGTTTCAAACGCAGCAGCTCGCGCTCCAAACGCCGCGTCGCCGGCCCGTCCTTGCGCGGATACCATAGCGCATACACGCCCTCCGGCCAGCGTTGGTACGCCGCGCTCAACGCCTGAAGCATTTGTACAAACTCGGTCGGTAGTTCAAATGTCGGATCCAGCAAAGCCAGGCCGCGGCGTTCCGCCGGCGGCGTGAGCGCCCTGAGCATCTCGTAACCATCGCGCGCGTGTATCGCGGCGTGCGCATCGCGGTGCAAGTGTGTGCGCAGCAGTTGGACTTCATCGGAGCGCAGTTCTGCAAGCACCAGGCGGTCTTGCGGGCGCGCCAGTCCCGCCGCGATCAGCGGTGAACCCGGATAAAAGCGCGGTAACGCATCGGCCGGGAGTCCGGGATTGACGGCGGCGACGGCCGAGCACAGCTCGGCCACCGGTGCGGGCGCCGTGGCACGCAAAGGCCACAAGCGGTGAATGCCGCCCGCGGCCTCGTCGCCGCGCCGTACCTCGGCGCCCTGCAGATCGTAGAGGCCAGCGCCGGCATGGCTGTCAAAATAACACCAGGGTGCCGGCTTGCGGTTCAAAGCGGTCAGCAGAATTATCAGCAACGTGTGTTTGAAGACGTCGGCGAAATTGCCGGCGTGGTAAGCGTGGCGATAATTCATGCACCGATGATGGCATACAAAGTGTTGCTATGATGGAGCCCCGTTCCATTGCGTTCCCGGCATGCATTTGCTCAAGCGCCTGAGCCCTCTGCACTGGCTGCTGCTCGCGCTCGCCGTGATCTACGGCGTCGCACTGTTCAATCACGGTCCCATACCGTCGATGGAGCCGCGCTTTGCCGAAGCGGTGCGCGAGATGTTTGCGCGCGGCGCATGGCTGATTCCCATCAAGAACGGCGTGCCCTACATCGAATATCCGCCGCTGTACTTCTGGCTGGCGCTCATCGGCCGTGTTGCGGGCCTGCCGTTGCTCGCCGCCATCCGCCTGCCGGGCTATATCGGGTTCCTGTTGTGGGTATGGTGGCTGGCGCGCCTGCAGAAGGACTTGTTCCCGAACTGGCCGCGCTGGCTGCTGGCGCTCACCGCGGCCGCGCTGCCGGCGATTCTCTACAACTTCTTCACCGCCCAGTCCGACAGCCTGTTGATCCTGGGCACGCTCATTGCGCTCACCGGATTCGTGCGGCTGCGCACCGATCCGATGCGGCGTGGTTTTCCCTGGGAGCTGTGGCTGGGCGTGCTGCTCGCCACGGCAGCCAAAGGTCCGGTGGGCTTGGCCATCACCTTGCCGGTCATGGCCATCGAGATCGCGCTGGCGGCGTTCCTGAGTTTCCAGCCGGTGATGAGCGAGCGCCGCGGCCTGGGCGCGCGTCTGGGATGGATCTGGCACGAAGCCTGGCGGCTCGCACCGTTGCGCGGTATCGCACTGGCACTCCTCGGCATCGTGCCCTGGTACATCGCCGCCGGTTTCACCGTGGGCTGGGATTTCGTACGCGCGGTGCTGGTGTACCAGAACTTCACGCGCTTCCTGGTGGGCTTCGATCACCTGCAGCCGTGGTGGATGTATTTCCAGACCATCTGGGGCGATTTGTTCCCGCTGTCGCTGCTGTTCCCGTTCGGGATTTACTTCGCCATTCGCCACCTGCGCGAATTCCGCTGGCGCGTGTTGCTGGTGTGGGCTTTATTCACGATTCTGTTTTTCACTGTCTCCGCTTCGAAACAGAGCAAATACATCCTGCCGGCGGCACCCGCCATCGCCTTGCTCGGGCTTGCGAGCCTCGCGCCGCTGTTCAATCCGCGCTGGCGTGTCTGGGTCCGAGCCGTGTTGCAGGGCTGGGCCGTCGCGTTCATCGTGTTCTTTGGTGCCCTGGTGATCGCATGGCTGCCGTTTCACGACCGCACGATCGGCGGACTGGAGGGGTTTGACCAGATCAAGGCATTGGTGGCCAAAACGCCGGGTCGCATCGTGAGCTTCCAGTGGCCAAGGCCGATGACACTTTACGTGCTGGGCGCGCCCATGGATTACGTGCGCTCCAGCCGCCAGCTCTACGCGGAGATCCGCGACGGCAAAATCAAGCCAGGCAATTACATTCTGGTGAACACCAAGTACCTGCCGGGCGGCGGCCCGCCGGACGACATGAAATTCCTGCCGCCGCCGCAGGCGCCGTATTTCAAGGAAGTGTTGCGCGTGAAGGCCGAAGACCCGATGGCCTTGTACCGGGTACTGCCGGCCGCGGTCACCATGCGCGTGCCGGAAACGCCGGTACCGCCGCCGTGGCATTGGTGGGAACAGTTCGATACCGACTGACCAACGCGATGCCTCGCATCGCCACTTTGTCTTCTCTCCCCCTTCGGGGAGAGACAAGAGTGAGGGGCGGTTCCCGTCAAGCGCCGGTTTTCATCCAGCGCCTGAAAGACACCCCGTAGCGCGTGGTCACCAGGATCACGCCGAACAGAATCACCAGCATTCCCAGCAAGCGTACGCCCTGCACCTGCTCATCGAGTACCGCCCAACCGAGCACCAAAGCAATGGCCGGGTTCACATAGGCGGTGGTGCTGAGCTTGTCGGGCGTGACATGGTGAATGAGCCACACATAGGTGCTGTATGCGACGCAGGAACCAAACACCGTGAGATAGACGAGGGCGCCGATGCCGAGCACACTCCAGTGCCAGCGCGCCGGCTCGCCCGTCGCCACGCCGATTATCGTCAGCAAGGCTCCGCCGCAGAACAGCAACATGCCGGAGAGCATCAACGGCGATATGTCCAGGCTGAAACTACGCCCGTAAATCACCCCGATTCCCCAGCACAGCGAGGAAACCAGGATCAGCAGCTGTGCGCCGAAGTGGCCGAGGGTGAAATGCGCACCGGGCAGCAGCATGAGCACCGTGCCGGCAAACCCAATGATCAGGCCGATTTTTACCCGCAAGCTGAGCGCATGCCCCCTCGGACCCAGAGTACCGAACCACGCGACCCACAGCGCCGAGGTGCTGGCAATGAGCGCGGCCTGATTGGATGGCAGTTCGACCTCCGCCCAGGTAACCAGGCCGTTGCCGGCCGCCACCATGAGCACACCCATAACCAGCGCGTGCAGCCAGTCACGCCCATTGTTCGGCCAGGTACGCTCGCGCACACAGGCAATGCCGATGATGACAAGACCGGCGATGAGGTTGCGCACGCCGGCAAGCAGGGCCGGTGGAATATCTCGTACACCTATGCGGATACCGAGATACGTGGATCCCCATACGATGTACACCACGGCAAACGCGACCAGGATTTGCAGCCGGCGCCGGCTGTCGCTGCTCATGGTGTGTGCAAGGGGGCGGGGAAAGGGCGCTTATTCTACACGCGTGCCCGGCGGACGCATCCGCCGGGCAAAGAGCCAATGCGGCTCTCCATTACACGGCTGCCGTGATGCGCGCATCGGCAAATCGAGCTTGGTAGCGAGGTAAATACAGTGCGCGCCCGCAGCGGGATCACGGCGCGCCCGGCTGCTGTTCGCGCTGCTCATCTACCTGGCGTGAACCGGGCACCAAGATGCGGGCCATGAGCATGCCGGCTTCATACAGCAGATAAATCGGCACCGACAACAGGGTCATGGACACCACATCCGGTGGCGACAGGATCATGCCGATCACGAACGAGCCGACCAGCGCATAGGGCCGCAGCTTCTTGAGCTTGCCGGGCGTGGTGAACCCCGCCCAGGTGGCGAGCACGATGGCCACCGGCACCTCGAACGCCAGGCCGAAGGCAAAGAAAATGGTGAGTACGAAGTCCAGATAGGCATTGATGTCGGTCATGACCTTGACGCCCGCGGGTGCCACCGAGGTCAGAAACGCAAACGCCACCGGGAACAGCAAGAAATACGCGAATGCCACCCCGCTATAGAACAGCACCACGCTCGACACCAGCAGCGGGAAAAACATGCGGCGCTCGCTCTTGTACAGCGCCGGCGAGATGAAGCGCCACAGGTGGTACAGAAATACCGGCATGCTCAGAAACAGCGCCGTCATGAGCGTGAGCTTGAGCGGTGTCATGAACGGCGAGGTCACACCGGTGGCGATCATGCTGGAACCGACCGGCAACCGCCGCAGCATGGGGGTGGCGACAAAATCAAACACCCGGTTCTGAAACGGGAACAGCACAAAGAAAATTGCCAGCAATGATGCCACCCACCAGAGCAGGCGGCGGCGAACTTCCAGGAGATGGCCAATCGCCGAACTGCTGAGCAGGGGTCCGGGTGACGGCGGATCGGGGACGGTACTCACGGCGCACGCTGCGGAGGATCGGCACCGTGTTCGGGCGGCTTGATCGGCTCCTTGAGTGTGTCGCGCACCTCGCCTGCGGCCTTGCGCAGCTCCTCCGCCTCCAGTTCACGCTCGATCTGCACGCTCAAGTTGCGCACCACGGCGCGCGCCCGGCCCACCCACAGGCCCACACTGCGCGCCAGTCCCGGCAGGCGTTCCGGGCCGAACACCACCAGTGCCAGCACGAAAATCAGTGCCAGCTCCCAGAAGCTGCCTTCAAGCATGGAGGTTAGTGAGAGCTGTTTCCGGTACCGGACTGCGGTTTGTCGTCGGCCGGCTTCGCGGTGGCACCGGTTTCGTCATCGCCGGTGTGCACGCCCTTCTTGAAGCTGCGCACGGCGCGGCCGATGTCCTCGCCGATTTTGGGCAGTCGCGCGGTACCAAACACCAGCACCACGATTACCAGAATCAGAAGTATCTTGCCTACACTGAGTTCCATACAGACTCCTGCGGTTCCGCGCGCGGAGCCGCAATCATTACAACGCCGCCCAAACGGGCGCGTGGACGCTTATTTTACATCCGCGGAGCGGTATTTATTCCGCAACCGGCGCACGCTCGGCCAGTTGCAGGACTTTGGCGATGTCCGCGGGGGCGGCCGCGAATTCGGCGTCCAGGACCGCGCCGCCGAGCGCCGCGCCACGGCGGCAAAATCTGGTCACGGCCTCGATCGAGTTCAGGCCGCCGCTCACCAGTACCGGAATGGTGAGTGCCTGCGCCAGGGATTGCGCGCCGTCATAATCATCCGCGCCGCGCTCGCTGTCGGCGACACGGTAGATAATTGCGGCCACGCCCTCGCGCTGCAAATGCATGACTACATCCGACGCCGGCTGCTGCGCGAGCTTCGACCCGCCTTCGGCCGCCAGCTTCCCGTGTCTGGCTTCCATGGCCACGAGAATGTGGCCGGGAAATTCCAGACATAAATCGTTGATCAGGTGCGGCGTGCGTGCCGCCTTGGCGTCGAGGATCACGTACTCGGCGCCGGCCGCGAGGTACTTTTCCACGGCCTGCGCGTCGCGCACTGCGCCGCTCACTTGCAGCGCAATCCCGGGGTGGGCATGCGCGAGTGCCCGGATCAGATCGGCGCCCGTGGTCTTGCCCGCCGTCACCCCGTCGACCTCGGCCACATGCAGGCGGCGCGCGCCGGCCTGGATCCAGCGTTCGGCGGTGTGCAGCGGCTCAGCAGCCGAGAGCTGGTCGGAGGTCGAGACGCGCGCGACTCCCGGATTGGGGTTGGCAGAAGAAATGGTCGGGATCAGCAGCACGCGCGTAATCCTTTGCCGGTGAGGTGCGCATAATGCGGGTACCAAAACCGGGAAGGCGTGTATCCAGGACACGAACGCATGGCGTGGGAAGCTCAGTGAAGATGGGCAGGCGGCAAGCGCGATTTATCTGCAGTACCGTAGTTACACCCCGGAAACGCTCGGCAATTTATCCTAGCCCAGAGCCGCACAGTGCACAATCAAGCCGCTTCAGCGCTCAGTACCGGGATTGACCCGCAGCCAAAAGGTGACCGGGCCGTCGTTGACTAGTGCGACCTGCATGTGTGCGCCGAACACGCCCCAGCAGGTATGCGCATACTGCTGCTGAGCCTGTTCACATAAATACCCGAACAGGCGCGCGCCGGTTTCCGGAGCCGCCGCCGGGGTAAAGCTTGGCCGGTTGCCTTTACGCGTGTCGGCAGCCAGCGTGAACTGCGGCACAAGCAACAGCCCGCCGCCGATGGCGCGCACATCCCGGTTCACGCGCCCCGCGGCATCCGGAAACACGCGATACGCCAACAGCCTCTCCAGCAGTCGCGCGGCCTGGGTTTCGGTATCGCCGCGCTCCACGCCGAGCAACACCAGCAGACCATTGCCGATGGCCGCGACTTCCCGGCCTTCAATTTCCACCGAAGCGCGGCTGACGCGCTGCAGCAGTCCGATCATGCGGTCGCAAGCCGCCGCGCGAAGGAATCCGCGGCTTCGATGAGCGCCGCACAGATGCCCGGCTCGCTGGACGCGTGACCAGCGTCGGGAACCAGACGGAACTCTGCTTCCGGCCAGGCTTTGTGCAGGCGCCAGGCGGAAGCCGTCGGACACACTACGTCGTAGCGACCTTGCACAATCACGCCCGGGATGTGCCGGATGCGCGGCGCATCACGGATAATCTGATCGGGTTCGAGAAAGCAGTCATTCACGAAGTAATGGGACTCGATGCGTGCGATCGCCATAGCCATTTCGGGTTCGGAAAAATGCTCGACGATCGCTTTGCTGGGCAGCAGTGACGAACAGCGGGCCTCGAACAGCGACCAGGCTTCCGCCGCGGTGCGCCGCACGCGCAGTTCCGGGCCGGTGAGCCGGCGGTAATAAGCGCGCATCAAGTCATTGCGCTCGTCCGGCGGGACCGGCGCGACAAAGTCCTCGTAATAATCCGGGAACAGATGTTGTATTCCGTCCTGATAGAACCAGCGCAACTCCGACGCGGTAACCAGGAATATCCCGCGCAGGATCAGTCCCAAGACCCGTTGCGGATGGGTTTCAGCATACACCAGCGCAAGCGTCGAGCCCCAGGATCCGCCGAATACCAGCCAGCGTTCGATGCCCAGCGTCGCGCGGATCAGTTCCATGTCCGCGATCAGTGCCTGGGTGGTGTTGTGTTCCAGCTCGGCGTGCGGCGTGGAGCGCCCGCAGCCGCGCTGGTCGAATAACACGATGCGATAGCGCGCCGCATCAAAGAACCGGCGGTTGTCGGGCACGCAGCCCCCGCCCGGCCCGCCGTGCACAAAAACAGCCGGCAACCCGGCGGGATTGCCGCATTCCTCGACGTAAATTTCATGCGGCGCCTGTACGCGCAACCGGCGCCTGGCATAAGGCTCGAGCGGTGGAAACAACGTGCGCAGGCTGTTTTTCATGGGGTGGGCGTCTGAGCATGGCGGAATACCGGGCATTTTCTACCGTAATCGGACCCCGAGCGCAGCCTACCATGTAGGTATTTTCCTACATCCGGTCACGCATTCCCCCGACTATTTCCTGACCCATCCAGTGTCAAAGTGGACTCCGCCCAGACCGCCAGTGGATGGCGGGACAGGAAGTGGGATGGACCCGGGCGGGGCAGGGAACAGCACGGACGCTCACGCCCTTTGCGAGTTGAACACTCAATCACCTCCAGCCATGAAGGCTTTGACCCGGCGGCAACCCCGCCGGGTTTTTAATTTCGCCGCTCCACCGGTTTGTGCTGTAATCGCACCTATCAATCCGTTATCCCGGCGGTCCAGCGTGCTCAGTCTCGCGTTATTCCGCGCTTTTTCACAGCTGTTGCTGTCCGGCGGTACCAAACTGGCCGCCGCCCGCCACGACCGCATGCACATGCGTGGCAATCGGCGCGGCCAACCCACCTACACGCGTGCGGACATGGACGAGTATGTGACCATTGCCACCTTCGACAAAACCACGGACGCGCACATCGCGCTGGGGCGGCTGGCGGCGGAAGGTGTGCACGCCATGCTGTACGATGACAACATGGTGCAGATGGACTGGCTGTACGCCATCGCGCTGGGCGGCATCAAGCTGTGCGTGCAACGTGTGGATGCCGCGCGTGCGCGCCGCATCCTGGCCACCGACTATTCCCAGGATCTCGAAAACCTGGACGTGGGAAAACCCGAACGCTGAGCCGGCGCAGCTAAAGTTCCAGCAGCGCCTGGCGTTCCCGGTCCGAGGGCTCGAAGCTGCGCGTGCCGTAGTGCTGCACGATGGTATTGACCACGTCTTCGGGACGATCCACGAGCTGAAACAGATCCATATCGCTGGCGTCAATCATGTGCTCGGCCACCAACCGCGCCTGGATCCAGTCGCCCAGCCCCGACCAGAACTCCCGTCCCACGAGCAGGATCGGAACGCGCGGCGTTTTGCCGGTCTGCGTCAAGGTGAGAATCTCACCGAGTTCATCCAGCGTGCCAAACCCGCCCGGCAGCACCACGTAGGCCGAGGCGTATTTCACGAACATCACTTTGCGCACGAAGAAATGTCTGAAGCTCAGGGAAATATCCTGATAAGCGTTGCTCGTCTGCTCGTGCGGCAACTGGATGTTGAGCCCCACGCTGGTGGATTTGCCGGCGTACGCGCCCTTGCTCGCGGCTTCCATGATGCCCGGACCACCGCCGGTCACCACCGAGAACCCGGCATCGGACAGCGCCCGGCCAATCTGCTCCGCCAGTACGTAGTACGGATGCCCGGGAGCGGTGCGCGACGAACCGAAAATGCTCACGGCCGGGCCGATGGCCACGAGGCGTTCATAGCCCTCGACGAATTCCGCCATCATGCGGAAAAGTTTCCACGCTTCGCGGCTGAGGCGGTCTTCGCCCGGCTTGGCAGCCGGTTTATCCTGGATGGTCATGACCTCACTCCGTAGGTATACATGTCCGGTAAGGGCGCGCGCAGATCGTGAGTCCACGTGTCTTCAAGTTGCAGTGTGTCAAAGTGGTATCACCAGGCCCATTTGCACATCATAGGTGACTGGAAAGCGCGCGGTGTCACCGGCGACCGGTATGCCTGCGCCGACGCTGAGTTCCAATGACCAATTCTCCATGAGCGAAAACCGGTAGCCCGCGACCGGATGCAGCACAGTCACACTGCCGAGCGCGCGGCCCGCATTTATCTGATTCACCTGCAAACCGGTGAAAGAATACTGTGCACCGTAATCTGAGGTGAAGTTGTAGCGGCCAAACACCGTGAACTGCACCGTGGCCTGCGTGGCGTTGGCACATACGTTCTGGCTGTTGCAACTCTGATATTGCGTGCGTCCTGGCCCGGCGCCCACGCCGGCCTCCCAGCTGTCGTCGAACCAATAACCAAGATTGGCGGTGAACGCATAGCTGCTGAGGCCGGTGGTGTAATAACCGTTGTTGTACGGATTGCTGTTGCCCGAGAAACCGCCGCTGCCGAGCACCACGAGATCCAGTTCGCCGGCATCGGCCCAGGCGCGCGGAGCCGCGAGCGTGCCTATCAGCAATCCCAGCAAACAGCCAAGCGCCGCGCGCACTCCACGTCGCATGTCACACCGGCCGCAGGTTGGCATACGCCACGACCAGCCATTTGGCGCCGGCCGCACGAAAATTGACCTGCACACGCGCCTGCGGCCCGCTGCCCTCGTAATCCAGCACCACACCTTCACCGAAATTGGGATGCTGCACGTGCTGGCCGAGCTGCAGGCCGGTAGGCGCGCTATCCAGATGCACGCTGGACGGCGTCAACGGCCGCGTCACCTGCACGCGCGGACGGATCTCCTCGATCAGTTCTGCGGGAATCTCGCGCAGAAAGCGCGAGGGCACGGCGTAACTGTCGGTGCCGTGCAGGCGGCGGCTCTCCGCATAGCTCAGGATCAGCTCGCGCATCGCGCGCGTCATGCCCACATAGCACAGGCGGCGTTCTTCCTCGAGGCCATCGTGATCCTCGCTGGAACGCTGATGGGGAAACAGGCCGTCTTCCATGCCGCAGATGAAAACCAGCGGAAACTCCAGGCCCTTGGCGGAATGCAGCGTCATCAACTGCACGCAGTCCTCCCAGGCGTCCGCCTGGCCTTCACCCGCTTCGAGCGCCGCGTGCGACAGAAATGCGGCCAGTGGCGTCATGCCCGCGTCCAAGATTTCGGACCGGAAACTGCGCGCCGCGCTCACCAGTTCCTGCAGGTTTTCGACGCGCGCTTCGCCGCGTTCGCCTTTTTCGGCCTGGTAATGTTCCACAAGCTTGCTGGCATGAATCACATGGTCCACTTGTTCATGCAGTTCCAGTCCGCGCACTGCGGCATCCATGCCGTCTATGAGCCGGGTGAACGCCTGCAACGCCGTCAGCACCCGCGGCGCGGCATCCTTTTTGGCCAACATCATCTGCAATGCCGCCCACAGTGGCCGCTGCTCACGCCGCGCGGTTTCCCGCAGACTGTCCACGCTGCGCGTACCGATGCCGCGGGCCGGCAAATTGACGATGCGCTCGAACGCGGCGTCATCCGCGCGATTCTCGAGGAGGCGCAGATAGGCGAGTGCGTCCTTGATCTCCTGGCGCTCGAAGAATCGCAAGCCGCCGTACACCCGATAGGGAATGCGTTCGGCCAGCAAGCGCTCCTCGAACACGCGCGACTGGGCGTTGGAGCGATACAGCACCGCGATTTCGCGGCGCGCGCCGCCCTGCGCCTGCCAGTGCTGTATGCGGTCGATCACGAACTGTGCTTCGTCCTGTTCGTTGTACGCGGCGTATAAGCGTATCGGTACGCCGTCGTTGCCGCTGGTCCAGAGGTTTTTGCCGAGGCGCGTCTGGTTGTGGGCAATGAGCGCATTCGCGGCTTTCAGAATGATGCCGGTGGATCGGTAGTTCTGCTCCAGGCGCACCACGCGGGCGCCGGGGAAATCGCGCTCGAATTTCAGGATGTTCTCGATGCGCGCGCCGCGCCAGGCGTAGATGGACTGGTCATCATCGCCCACCACGAACGGCGCGGCCTGCGTGCCGGCCAGCAGCTTGATCCACGCATACTGAATGGCATTGGTGTCCTGGAATTCGTCCACCAGAATATGGGTAAAACGCCGTTGATAGTGCGCGAGCAGCGCGGCGTCATTGCGCCACAACTCCAGCGCGCGCAACAAGAGCTCCGCAAAATCCACCAGTCCGCCGCGCTCGCAGGCAGTTTCATAAGCCGCATAGGCACGCTGCAGCTGGCGCTCAACGGGATCGGCGGATGCCTGCAGGTGTTTGGCGCGTAGGCCCTGATCTTTGCGCGCATTGATGAACCACTGTAGCTGCCGCGGCGCATAGCGTGCTTCATCCAGATCCAGGCTCTTGAGCACGCGCCGCAGCAGACGGTATTGGTCCTCGGCATCTAGAATCTGGAAATTCTGCGGCAGTTTGGCTTCACGCCAGTGCTGGCGCAGCAGCCGGTGCGCCAGCCCGTGAAACGTCCCCACCCACATGGCACGCACGGGCTGCGTCAGCATGTGTTCGATGCGCGTGCGCATCTCGGCCGCGGCTTTGTTGGTGAAGGTGACCGCCAGGATGGCGAACGGCGACACCTGGCGCACCTGGATCAACCAGGCGATGCGATGCACCAGCACCCTGGTCTTGCCGCTGCCGGCGCCCGCCAGCACCAGCAGCGCGCCGGTTTCCGCGGTCACCGCCTGACGTTGTGCGGGATTCAGGGGTTCAAGCAGCGCGCTCACATGCATGCGGCGATTTTAGCAGAGCACAATCATGGCCTTGGGCACCTTGCGTTTTGCCCAGACTCGGCAAGAAATGGGAATTCGTCAATCTGATAATTGTCAAAGATGAGCATACACTGCCGCACCACTTCCGGATATTCCTCATGAGCCCCGTTTCCTCGTTGCCCCGGCGTTCGCCCATCCATCAACGCTGGACACTTGATGACATCCCGTGGCAGAGCCTTGACCGTACCCAGATCGCGGATCAGGAACTACTGTTTTATCTCCTCACCACCGCCTCGTTCATCGAAACCGCCACGGACACCTACGCACACAATCTCATTGAATATTACGCCGGCGATGAAGAAGTGACCGCATGGCTGGAGCAGCACTGGCAGCATGAGGAATTGCAGCACGGCCGCGCGCTCAAGCGCTACGTGCAAACCGCCTGGCCGGACTTTGATTGGGATCGGGTATACCAGGCATTCTTCGCGGAGTTTTCCGCTAACTGCGTGATTGAGGCGCTGGAACCCAGCCGCTGCCTGGAAATGGTGTCGCGCTGCATCGTGGAGATGGGTACCGCGAGCTATTACACCACTCTGAGCCGCCTGAGCCCCGAGCCGGTATTGCACCTGCTCACACAGCTGATCCGTGAAGATGAAGTGCGGCACTACAAGTATTTCTACCAATATTTTCTGCGCTACCGCAAACGCGAAAACATGGGCCGCTGGAAAATCTTCCGGACGATCCTGCACCGCTTGCGCATGATAGACGGCGAGGACAGCAGCATTGCCTTGAAACATGCCTACGGCATCCTGCATCCCAACACGTCTTTCAACAATCGCCTGTACCGGATCATCCAGAAACGGGGCCGTTACCTCATGGGGCCGCAGTTTCCCCACGCCATGAGCGTGAAGATGACGCTCAAACCACTGGACCTGAATCTGCGCGTGCAGAAAACGATGGCACCGATGATCGCATTTCTGTCCCGCTATCTGCTCTGGGGCGAAGGCAGCACGCGGATAAAATCCTACGACCAGATTTATACGGATTTCTACACGCGAGTACGCGCGTATGCTCTGAATCAATGGGCCAGATTGGCCGGGTGAGTCGGTAAAGGATACAGGGATTCGGGCCAAGGGATGGGATGCTGCTGCTGCAGTCTGATGATGACAGACACCGGCACGAGTTCCGTGCCCTGTGCCACGAGCCGCGGCAGTTCGGCGTTGAGCACCGCGAGCGTTGCCGGTCGCGGATGGCCAATGGCAAGTGCGAAGCCTTTGTGGCGCGCGATGTCAAGCAAGCGGCTGAACTGGAAGCGCACCGCCGTTTCGGTGTTGACGTCGTCGAGGAACACGTCGCGGCGCGCCGCCGGGATGCCGTGCTCGCGTGCGATCTGGTAGGCAATGCTGTCGGCGGTGGTGTAACTGTCCACGAAATACAATCCGCCGGTGGCATGCAGCGTCTGCATGATCCAGGCGAGATCGCCGGGGTGCATGCTGATCAGACTGCCCTCGTGATTGTTGACGCCGACGGCGTGGGGAATGGAGCGCAAGTCGCCACGCACGGTGTTCTGGATCTGCACTTCGGTCATGGCGAGTGAAATGCCGCCGGGGCCGAGCGGCGCGTCATCCAGCCCCTGCATCGGCAGATGCAGCAGCACCTCTTTGCCTCGCGCGTGGCAGGCATCGGCCAGCATTACAGCGTAGGGCGTGTGCGGCAAGATCGCGCACGCCACCGGCCCCGGCAGTTGCGCCGCACGCAGACCCTCGCTCGGGCCGTTGCCGAGATCGTCAATGATGACGGCGATCACCGGATGTACGGCCGGCGCCGCGCGCGTCCACGCGGGCGCGACCGCAAGCCCAATGACCAGCGGCCAAAACGCTGCGGACCGCATGTCAGTTGCCGCCGGCGATGGTCAGACCCTTGAGTACATTGAGGGCCGAATAGAGCTGGAAATCCTGTTGCGCCAACTGGTCGCCGGTAAGCAGATTTCCCTCGGCCTGCGGCGTGGGTGCATTGTTGGTGAAATGGCCTTCGAGATTGGCTTCGCTGAGGTTTTCGGCCGCGGCCGGCGCACTCAGCTTGAACTCCGGCACCACGAGGTCAGGGGCGATGCCCTCGGCCTGGATCGAACGGCCCGAGGGCGTGTAATACAGCGCAGTGGTGAGCTTGAGCGCGCCGCCCTCGGGCAGCGGAATCACGGTTTGCACCGAGCCCTTGCCGAAAGTCCGCGTGCCGAGAATCAGCGCACGGTGATCGTCCTTGAGCGCACCGGCGGTGATCTCGGCAGCCGAGGCAGTACCCGCATTCACCAGCACCACCATGGGCGCGCCATTGAGAATGTCACCGTGCGTGGCACGACGCACGAAATTGGAATCGGGCGCGCGCCCGCGCCCCGAGATGATCACACCGCTGTTCAGGAAGTCGTCGCACACGTCCACCGCCGCATCCAGCAGGCCGCCGGGATTGTTGCGCAGATCCAGCACCAGGCCCTTCAAGGCGCCGTGGTTTTGTTTCACCAGCGCCTGGAGCGCATCGCGCACGCCATCGGCGGTGTCCTCGCTGAACTGGCTGATACGCAGGTAACCGTAGCCTGGTTGCAGCAGACGGCTGCGCACGCTCGTGAGATGCACTTCGGCGCGCGTGAGCGTGAAGCTGAGCGGCTTGGACACGCTGCGCCGCTGCACCAGAAGCGTTACCGTGCTCCCGGGCGTGCCGCGCATCAACGCCACCGCCTCGTCGAGTGTCATGCCGTCCAGCGCGGTATTGTTGACGCGCAGGATTACATCGCCGCTCTGCATGCCGGCCTTGGCCGCGGGCGTGCCGTCAATCGGCGCTACCACCGTCACTGCGCCCGCCCGCTGAGTGACTTCCAGGCCCAAGCCGCTGAACCGGTCGGTGGTGATGATTTGCAGTTGCTGGTAAGCGTTCTTGTCGAGATAAGCGGAATGCGGATCCAGGCCGGCGAGCATGCCGCTTATGGCGTTGTCGATGAGCGTGGTGTCATCCACGGGCGCAACGTAATCCTGCCGCACGAGTTGCATCACATCCGCGAGCAATTTGACCTGCTGCCAGGGCAGCGCGGTCGTGGCCGTGGGCGCAGTGGTGGGTGGCGCGGCGAATGCGGGGATTGCAGCGCCGCAAGCCAACGCCAAGACCAGACCTGCGCGCCCAGGCGCGGACTTTGAAAGATGCGCCAACATGGGAAATCTCCGGCCGTTACGGCCTGCAATGAAACGCAATCAAGATAGCATGGCGCGTGCAGCGCGCTTCAGCCGCGCGGCAGACGGCCGTGGCACCAGTCGCGCGGACTGAGCGCGACATTACGATGACGGATTTCGAAATACAGCGCCGGCTGGTTCTGGCCACCGCTGTCGCCGAGCGTCGCCACGGTCTCCCCCATGTTTACCCAGTCTCCGACTTGTACATACACGCTCTGATTGTGCGCATAGATACTGAGATAACCGTCGCCATGATCCACGATCACCAGCAGGCCGAAATGCGGTAGCCAGTCGGCAAACACCACGCGCCCGTAGGCAACCGCATGCACCGGCGTGCCCATGGGTGCGGTGATCAGGTCGCCCTGAGCGCGCAACCGGCCACCGGCAATCGGCGCGCCAAAGTCCTGAATCAATTTGCCGTCGACCGGCCAGGGCAGCCGTCCGCGCAGACTTGCGAAGCGGTGATGGCCTTCGAGATCGGCGGGAATGTCAGCCAGGGATTGCTGCAGGTTGGCGATCAAATCCTGCAGCGAACGTTCATCTTGGCGCATGCGCGCGAGCCGCTGGCTGCGGCTGTGGATGCTGGTATTCAGCGCGATCAGCGTTTGGTGCCGCGTATTGCGTTCCTGTTTCACCTCTGCCAGCGCCGCGGCACGCTGCGTGCGCAACCCCGTGAGCTGCTGAAGCTGCTGCCGCACCTGCGCGTTGATGTCTGCGAGGGTCGCGAGTTGCGCGCGCACCGCCTGGATGCGCTGCGCGCGTGCCTGGTTGAAATACTGGTAATAGGCCAGCAAGCGTTCGATGCTGGCCGGATCTTCCGCATTCAGCAGCAATTTCAGTTGCGAGTCCTGGCCTTGCATGTAAGCCGCGCGCAACTGCGCCGCCAACGCCTGCTTTTGCTGATCCAGCCGTTTCTGTTGCACCTGTTGCTGGCGCTGCAGGCTGTCAAGTCGCGCCTGCGCGCCCGCCACGGAATCATCCAGGCGCCGCAGTCCGGCGCTGAGTTGCGCAATCCGGTTTTCCGTGGCGCGCAACTGCCCCTGCACCTGGCCACGCTCGCGGACTTCGCGATCCAGCTTGGCTTGCACGCCCGCGATGCGCGCGCGCAGCTGCTTGAGCTGCGCCTGCTGGGCGGCGGTCTGATCACTGCCGCCGGCCTGGACCGTGCCCGCCAGCAGCAATGCGCCGAGCAGCAAGCAAAAAATACGCGGTGGGGCCGGCAGCGGGGAGGCGGGCATTTCTCGATTCCGGCGGAGGTGCGCAGATTCTAGGAGATTCTTCCGGCCGCACAAAGGCTTGCAGGTCGGCTGCTATACTACGCGCCCGTTTGCCGCCCAGATTCGTGCATGCCGCGCCTGCTTGAATTCATCCAGCATCACCCCTATCTCGTCGCCGCAGCCATCATCATCATCCTGCTGTTCATCGGCGATGAGCTGCTGCGGCGCCTGCGCAAATACCGCGAACTGCGCCCGGCGGAAAGCGTGCTGCTCATCAACAAGGGTGCGGCAGTGCTGGATATCCGTCCGCACTCGGAATTCGGCGGCGGCCACGTAATCGGGGCACGCAACATTCCGGTGGCGGAGCTGGACACGCGCATCGGGGAACTGGACAAATTCAAGGAGCAAGCCCTGATCGTCTGCTGCGACAGCGGCCAAACCAGCCAGAAAGCCGCCGCCACACTCATCAAACGCGGTTTCAAGGCGGTGCACACCCTGAAGGGCGGCATCAAGGCCTGGCAGAGCGAACACCTGCCGCTGGAACGCGGCGAGCGGAGTTGAGCGCATGCCAGCGGTGACCATATACAGCACGCGCGCTTGCGTGTACTGCATGCGCGCCAAGGCGCTGCTGCAATCCAGGCACATCGCGTATACCGAATATCTGGTGGACCAGGAACCGGCACGCCGCGTTGAAATGCAGCAGAAAAGCGGCGGGCGGCGCAGCGTGCCGCAGATTTTCATCGGCGACCGGCATATCGGCGGCTACGACGATCTGTATGCACTTGACCGTCGTGGCGAGCTGGATCGCCTGCTGGCCGGCTGAAACCTCGCAATCCCTTTATAAAAGGAATCCACATGTCCGAAAATACCGAAGCCCAACCCGTCGCCCCCGGCAACGGCCAGGACGCTGCCCAGCACGTGGTGCTGCAACGCATCTACATGAAGGATTGCTCCTTTGAATCACCTCGGGCTCCGGCGGTATTCAGCGCCCCGCTCAATCCCGAGGTCAAGGTCAACATGCGTGCCGACACCAACAAACTCGGCGACGACAGTTTCGAGGTGGTGCTCACCATCACCATCGAGGCGCA
The DNA here is from genome assembly GCA_035279405.1 of Gammaproteobacteria bacterium. NCBI lineage: Bacteria > Pseudomonadati > Pseudomonadota > Gammaproteobacteria > Gammaproteobacteria bacterium. The sequence goes on along the minus strand of DATEHU010000034.1, from coordinate 63,286 downwards.
GGCCGAAAGCCGCAGCGTATTCTTGGTGGAAGTGCACCAGGCCGGGCTGTTCAGCATCCACGGCTTCAACGAACAGGAGTTGGGCGCCATCCTCGGCAGCTACTGTCCCAATATCCTGTTCCCGTACGCACGCGAGGCGGTCTCCGACCTGGTGCAAAAAGGCAGCATGCCCGCGCTGTTGCTGCAGCCGGTGAATTTCGACCTGGTGTACATGCAGAGTCTTGGCCAGGCCGGCGCTGCGGCGGTCGCTACGCCCGCACCCGGTGCGGACAGTCCCGGCTGAGAGCGGCATGGTGAGCGATGCCACGCCCATCGGGATTCTTGGCGCCGGCTCCTGGGGCACCGCACTAGCGATTGTGCTCGCGCGCAACGGACGCGCCGTGCGTCTCTGGTCGCCGTTCCCGGAAGAACTCAAGCCACTGATCGCGGACCGGGCAAACCGGCGTTTCCTGCCCGGCTTCGCTTTCCCGGACGCGTTGCGCGTCGAACCCGATCTCGGCGCCCTGGCCGCAGGCGTGCATGATGTGCTGGTGGCGGTCCCGAGCACGGGTTTTCGCGCCACGCTCAAGCACCTCGCCGCGCACAAACCCAAAAACCTGCGGCTTGCGTGGGCCACCAAGGGCTTTGAACCCGACAGCGGTCAGTTGCTGCACCAGGTGGCGGCCGAGCTGTTCGGCAAAGACGCGCCGCTCGCAGCACTTTCCGGTCCGAGCTTTGCGCGCGAAGTGGCCGCGGGACTGCCGACCGCGGTCACCGTCGCGTCGCACGATGCGCGCTTTGCGCAGGACTTGGCGCAAGCCCTGCACAGCCGGAGTTTTCGCGTGTACACCGCTGGCGATATTGCCGGCGTGGAGGTCGGCGGCGCGGTCAAGAACGTCGTCGCCATTGCCTGCGGCATCAGTGACGGGCTCAAATTCGGCGCCAACGCGCGCGCTGCCCTGATCACCCGCGGTCTGGCGGAGATTGCGCGGCTCGGCGCGAAACTCGGCGCGCGCGCCGAGACCTTTCAGGGGCTCAGCGGCCTGGGGGATCTGGTGTTGACCTGTACCGACGATCAGTCGCGCAACCGCCGCTTGGGCCTGAGACTTGCCGGCGGGCTGGACCGGCAATCCGCGGAAGCTGACATCGGCCAGGTGGTCGAAGGCGTGGTCGCGGCCGCGGCCACGCACAAGCTCGCCAAACATCTGAGCGTGGACATGCCCATCACCGAACAGGTGTATCGCGTGCTGCACGAACATCTGCCGCCGCGCGTGGCGGTTGAAGCCCTGATGGCGCGCGAGCTGAAATCCGAAAGTTGACACCGGTGCAGGCTCGGCGCACAAGCAACGCTGCCGCAGGAATCTTAGGCTTTCGTGAAAAATCCGCAGTCGTCCCGGAATCCCGTTACCACAGCTAGCGCCCGCCCTCAAAATCCATCTGCCGCCAGGCCTCGTAAACCACAATCGCCACGGCGTTGGAAAGATTCAGGCTGCGGTTGTCGGGCCGCATGGGAATGCGCAGTACCTGTTCCAGTGGCAGCGCATCCAGAAGATTCTGCGGCAGCCCGCGGGTCTCCGGCCCAAAGAGCAGGGCGTCGCCGTCCTTGTAGTGCATGTCGGCGTAAGGCTGCCGGCCGCGGGTGGAAACGGCAAACACGCGCGCTGGCGCCACATCCTTCGTGAAGCTCTCCAAGTCCGCGTGCTCATGCACGTTCGCCATCTCGCGGTAATCCAGGCCCGCGCGCTTGACCCGGGCCTCGGTGATCTCGAATCCCAGCGGATGAATCAGGTGCAAGCTGACGCCCGCGTTGGCGCACAGGCGTATGATATTGCCGGTGTTCGGCGGGATTTCGGGTTGATACAACACCACATGCAGCATGAGCGGGACCTCTGACAACGGGTGGCGCCTTCACAACTGGAGCCGACATGCCCGATAGCCAAAAAACTCTGCCAGACTCACTCAAAATCGAATTCTGCGGTCTGAAATTCAACTCGCCATTGGTGTTGCTGTCCGGCTGCGTGGGCTTCGGTGAAGAATATACGCGCGTTGCGGGCTTCTCCAACCGCGATGCCGGTGCAGTGTGCCTGAAGGGCACCACACTCAAGCCGCGACTCGGCAACCCGCCGCACCGCCTGTGCGAAACCCCGTCCGGGCTGTTGAACGCCATCGGTCTGCAGAATCCCGGCGTGGAGCACGTGGTCAACAAGATCCTGCCGGCACTGGACTTCGGCGAGACACGGTTCATCGCCAACGTCGCAGGCTCGACTCTGGAGGAATACGCCGAGGTCACGCGCCGTTTCGACGACTCGCCGATTGACGCCATCGAGATCAACATCTCCTGCCCGAACGTGAAGGAAGGCGGCGTGCAGTTCGGCAACGATCCGGAGATGTCCGCACGCGTGGTGGCTGCCTGCCGCAGAGTCACGAAAAAGCCGCTGATCACCAAGCTTTCGCCCAACCAGACCGACATCGCGGAAAACGCACGCCGCTGTCTCGAAGCCGGCACCAACGCTTTCGCCGCCATCAACACCTTCGCGGGCATGGCGGTAGACCCGGAGACGCACAAACCCACACTTGGAAACTTCCAGGGCGGCCTGTCCGGCCCGGCCATCAAGCCCTTGGCGCTTCTGAAGGTGCAGCAGGTCTATCAGATCACCAAGCCCCACGGGGTGCCGATCATCGGTCAGGGCGGCGTCACCACGGTGCGCGATGCGCTGGAGTTCCTAATTGCCGGGGCGTCGGTGGTGGGTGTCGGCACGGCGCTGTTCTACGATCCTCTGGTATGCAAGACACTCAATGTGGGCATTGCCGAATATCTCAGGCTGCACGGGCTAAGCCATGTATCCGGGCTTGTGGGAAGCCTGGACACGGGAGGGGTGGGCATAAAATCTTGTGCAGCAGGTTAGATAAATAATGCAACTCAATGAATTATCGATAGTTAGTATACAAAATCTTCCTTGATATATAACTTTGTTCCCGGTAAAAGGCGTCCTGACGCAACGCCTTTTGCAGCCGTCGGAATGAACAAAAGTGACACCCAGCGTCACTTTGGGGTCAAGGAACTCCATCCAGTCTGGCTGGCTAAGCCTTGAATACCGCGTACCACGGGTTTTGGCACAAGGGTTGCATTAACTAGGTTAGGAGGAATTCCGAGACCCTCCGGGGTTTCACCCGAGAGCGTCTCAGGAATACCTGCGGTGCAGCGGCCCGCTTCCTGGATTGAGCTAAGGCGGACGGCTGCAAGTGGATTTTGACAATCTATTAACTTGGAGAACTGTCATGTTTAAGCACTTGCGTACTCTTATGCTGACCGGCACGGCCGGCTTGCTGGCCATGGGCAGCGCCTTTGCAGGTCCGTCGCCGCAGACCACGACCTTTCTGGTGTCCGCCAACGTCATCAAATCGTGCAATATTTCGGCGACGGCGCTGGCCTTCGGCACTTACGATCCGCTGGCTGCGACCAACACCACCGGTACCTCGATGGTGAGCGTGCAGTGCACCAAGACCACGGTAGCCACCATTGCGCTGGACGGCGGTGTGAACGGCAGTCTGGCTCAGCGCAAGATGAAGGACACCGGTAGCTCCACCGATCTGCTCAACTACCAGCTCTACACCACCGCGGGTAACACGGCCGTGTGGGGTGATGGCACCGGCAGCACTTCAACCCAGGGCTATACCAGCGCCAGCGCTGCAACCGTGCAGCCTTTCACAGTGTATGGCACCATCCCCAGTGGCCAGAACGTGACGCCGTCGAGCGTGGCGAATTCCTACCAGGACACGATTACTGTCACGGTTACGTTCTAAGTCCCGTCCGGTCCTTGAGCGGAAAAGAATCATGCGCAAGGTGCTTTTCCTGGTAATCATGCTGTTCGCGCCCTTCGGGGCGCGAGCCGCTTCCTTCCAGGTAAATCCCATCCGCGTGACACTGTCCGCCGCCCAGACCACGGGCGTGCTGCGTGTGATCAACAGCAGCGACAGTCCCACCGTGGTGCAGTTGCAAATCGTGGCATGGTCTCAAAAGAACGGTACAGACGTCTACACGCCGAGCCGCGAGCTTCTGGCCACACCCCCGATTTTTACGGTCACCCCCGGCAGCCAGCAGGTGGTGCGCATCGGCATGCGAACCGCCCCGGATACCAAACAGGAAACTTCCTACCGGTTGTTTTTAACGGAAGTGCCGCCGACGCCTCAATCGGGCTTCCACGGAGTGCAGATCGCCCTGCGTGTCGGTATTCCGGTATTTGTGGAACCGGCGGTCGCGACGGCTCCGACACTGCAATGGTCGGCCAAACGACTGTCCGACCGGGAACTCGCCATCAGTGCCGTCAATACAGGCACGGCACACACCGAACTCCTCAAGTTGAGCGTGACTCAAAAAGGCCACAGCGTTCCGCTCCTGCAGGAATTCGGCGGTTACCTTTTGCCCGGCTCGCAACGCACCTGGAACATCAAACTGGCGGCGCCGCTGGCAGCGAATACTCTGCTACAGATCACCGCGGACACCGACGGGGGCAGCCTCCATGCGCAACTCGCCCCCGGAGCTTGAGGCCGACGTCCGCACGGCGCGTTGTGTTTTCAGGCCCGATTCCCCCCACACTTCCCTCGACGGCCCTTTACCGGCCGTCACGGCCTGACCCATGTCCGGGGGCGCGTTCAGCCGCGGCAATGCGCTGCGATTCGGCTTGGCGCTCGCCGTCGCAGTGGCGATTGCCGCTGTCGCGTTGTCACTGCGGCGCTGCTCGCAGCAGTCGTCAACGCCCGTGACTTCCGCTCAGCCAAGCCCCCGTTCGACAGCCGCAACCGTCGGGGTCCCGTCCAAGCCCCAAGTGCGGCCGGCCATTCCGCCACCGGCCCCGCTCGTGCGTGCGCCGCGGCGGACCCGCGCTGACACAAGTCACCGCGCCGCAACCGCCTCCGTTGCATCCATCGCGGCTCAAACGGCCAGCGCAGCCTCGCCCCGTCCCGCCGCGCCCTCTGCGACGGCCCCTGCCACACAGGCAGCGGCAACCACCGCGCCCATCGAAGTGCTGCTGGAAGTGCATCTCAACCAGCAGCTCTGGCACGAGACCGATCTGTTTCTCGGCTTCGGCACTGCCCCGGACAAAAATCTGTACGCCAAGGGCGCCGACCTGAAGCGCTGGCGGCTACGCCAGCCCGCTGTCCAACCGTATGAGTATCAGAACGAGAAGTATTATCCATTGGATGCGATTCCCGGCCTGACCTATCATCTGGACGCGCTCACCGAGAGCCTGTGGATTACGGCACCACCCGGCGCCTTCACTGGCTCGGTCGTGGACGGTCTGTTCACGAATAATCCTGAGCCGCAGCCCACACCTTTTGGCGGTTTTCTCAACTACGATTTCTTCGGCACGCGCAGCTCCGGCCTGACTTCAATCAACAGTCTGTTGCAAGCCGGCGTATTCAACGACTGGGGCGTGGGCACCTCGAGCTTCATCGGCCAGAACATCAATCACGCCCACAGCCACTGGACGCGGCTCGACACGGTCTGGACGCATGACAATCCCGACAATATGACCACGCTGCAACTCGGCGACAGCATCACCGACGGCGGCATGACCGGCCTCGCAGTGCGCCTGGGCGGGGTGCAGTACGGCACCAATTTCTCCACCCGCCCGTATTTCATCACTTTCCCGCTGCCGGTGATCGGCGGCCAAGCGGCACTGCCCTCAGCCGTGCAGTTGTACGTCAACGGCGTGCTCAAGGAATCCCAGCAGGTGCCGCCAGGTCCGTTCTCGGTGCCGGCGGTACCCGTGGTCACCGGTCCCGGCACCGCCACGCTGGTGGTGCGCGACCTGCTCGGCCGCGAACAGGTGATTTCGGAATCCTTCTATGCCAGCTCGAATCTGCTGAAATCCGGGCTCGACGATTATGCGTTTTCCGCCGGCAAGCTGCGCGAGAACTACGGCCTCGCGAGCAACGGCTACGGACCGTTTGCCGCCACTGGCCTCTTCCGCCACGGCTTCACGGATAACTTCACCGGCGAGCTGCGCGCTGAAAGTTCCGCCGGTCTCCAGGACACAAGCGCCGGCGCCAGCTGGGCGGCGCCAAAAGCGGGCATATTCAATGCCGCTTTGGCCGCAAGCCACAGCGCGCTCGGTCAGGGTGTGCTGGGACTCATCGGCTATCAGTGGCAGGGCGAAACCTTCAACGCCGGCCTCAGCTCACAACTGGCGAGTCCGGGCTTTACCGAGCTGGGCTACAATGGTCTGCCGGCGCCGCGCAAGCAGATCACTGCCAGCATCGGGGCGTTCATGGGCCGGGCGGGTTCCGCGTCACTTGCCTACCTCGATCAAAGTTCACCCTTGTTCGGCCACACGCGACTCCTGACCGCAAGTTACGGCGTCAACGTCGGCAACCGCGGCTTCTTCAGCGCCAGTGCCTATCACACACTCACCACCAGCAGTAACGGCCTGATCCTGATGTTCACGCTGCCCTTCGGCGAGCGCAGCAACGTGAGCTTCGGCGTGCAGCGCCAGAACAACGTGGACCAGGGTTTCGCCCAGGTGCAGGAGAGCCTGCCCGCCGGCACCGGCAGCGGCTACCGCGTCAGCGCACAGCTTGGACCGGACGCGTTCAACCAGGCGGAATTCGATTATCAGAACAACGTCGGCACCTACCGCGTGGGCGCGCTCAACGCCGCCGGCCAAACCAGTTATCAGGCCGAGACCAGAGGCGGACTGGCCTTCATCGGCGACGGCGTGTTCCCTGCACGCCAGATCAACGGTGCGTTTGGCCTGGTGGAAGCGCCCGGCATTCCCGGCGTCACCGTGTACGCCGACAACCAGCCGGTGGGCGTCACCGATAAGAACGGCGACGCTCTGATCCCCAATCTGCGCCCCTACCAGAACAACCCCGTGAGTCTCGACGCCCAGAGTATTCCCTTGAGCGTCCAAATCAACACGCTGCAACAAAACGCAGTGCCGCGCTTCAACAGTGGCGTGGTGGTGAAATTCCCCATCACTTCGACGCGCGGCGCCACGCTCACCATCAAGCTCGCCGACGGCAAACCGCTGCCGGCCGGAGCGACCGTTCAAATCGAAGGCCAGACCCAGTCATTCCCCGTAGGCCTGGACGGCGAGGTGTATCTCACCGGCCTGCAAGTCCATAATGAAATCGAGGCAAACTGGGACCATCAAAGCTGCCGATTGCAGGTCACCATGCCGCAGACCAGCGATCCGTTGCCAGATTTGGGAACTTTCATTTGCAAGTTGACATCACCATGAAAAGCAAACGCCTTTGGATGCAGGTACGTCGGCCCGTCTGCGCAAGACCGGCACGCACCAATCACCTGTGGCTGCCAATTGCCGCGGGCCTCGCTGGCTTGCTGATGGCCGCTGCTGTGCACGCCGCACCGCGCTGCACCATCAGCTCCACCGCGGTGAATTTCGGCAATTACGACCCCTTGAGCGCAACTTCGGTCACCGGCACCGGCACGCTTACCTTCCAGTGCCAGAGCGGAGTCCCCGGAAGCGGCATTACTTATACCATCTCGCTCAGCAGCGGCAGTGGTACGTATGTGCAGCGCACTTTGACCAGCGGGGGGAATGTGCTGAATTACAATCTGTATACCGATTCCACACTCACTACGGTATGGGGAGACGGGAGTTCAGGATCTACCGCGGTCTCGACAACCGTCTCGCGGCCGCGGGCGAGGGCAGGCGTGACGAACACTGTTTACGGTAATATTCCCGCACAACAAGACATGATCCCGGGCAGTTACACCGACACCATCACTGCCACGGTGACGTTCTGACTATGCGCGCCTGCATCGTCCTCGCAGTTTCCCTGCTGGCTTGCGCAGTCGTGCTCAGCGTACCCGCGACATCCCGGGCCGCATCCTGCACGGTCAGGGCCACTCGGGTGAATTTCGGCAACTATAATCCGCTGAACGCCGCACCGTTGAACCGTACCGGCCGCATCACCGTCCGATGCAGCGGCGCGGGAACCGTCACCGTAGCACTCAGCACCGGCCAGAGCGGCTCGTATAACCCGCGTTACATGCTGAGCGGCGCGACCGGTGATCAACTCGATTACAACCTTTACACCAATGCCGCACGCAACATTATCTGGGGCGACGGGACCGGCGGCACCCTGACGTCCAGCCAGCCGTTCAACAACAACCGCGTGCGCCTGAACGTGTACGCGCGGGTTCCCGCCCAGCAGGACATCGCCCCCGGCAATTACATAGACAACATCACCGCCACCATCAGCTTCTGAAACTGAACCGTGGTCTCCCCTGTCGGAAAGTGTGGATTTGTCGGATTCATAAAATCCTCCCGGCCCTCCTTTCTCAAAGGAGGGAGCTTTTGATTCGCGGTTGGCAGCGACGATAAATTGTGGGAGCCGCGGACCCCGCCGCGATGCCAACATAGATCGCGCCTGATAGCCACACCGACTATACTTTTGAACGACAGCCCAGCAAGGATTGAACGCATGACCCGAATTCTGATTGCCGACGACCATACGCTGTTCCGTGCCGGCGTGGTGAAACTGCTGCAGGGTCTGGCGGATGTCGAGGTGGTGGCCGAGGCCACCAGCGGTCGTGAGGCCGTGCAACTCGCGGGCACATTGCATCCGGATATCGTGATCATGGATCTGCAAATGGACGACCTGAACGGTTTGCAGGCCACCACCCAGATTCACGCACAGTCCCCCGACATCCACGTCATCATCCTTTCCATGCACGCCAACGAGGAGTACGTGCACGAAGCGCTGGCGGCCGGAGCCTCCGCTTATGTGCTGAAGCGCGCCACCCCCGATGAGCTCAAACTGGCGATCGCAGCGGTGGCACGCGGCGGCACCTATCTCAGCGCCGCGGTATCCCAGCAGGCCATCGAGGGGCATGCCGGCCAGGCCGCACATCTCACGCCGCGCCAGAAACAGATCCTGCGTCTGATTGCCGAGGGCAAAAACGTCAAGGGCATCGCAGTGGAACTGCAACTGAGCGTCAAAACGGTGGAGAGTCATCGCGCTGAAATCATGCAACGCCTGCGGATTCCGAATGCCGCCGCCCTGATCCGCTACGCGGCGCGGCTCGCACCGCTTTCCAGCAAATGAGCGCGGGCGTGGCCGACGTTTCAGTAATTGATGGTCAGGAACAGCGGCCCGTCGCTTGGCGGTCCGACGTTTGAGAAAGCAGCCGGTGGCACACGTATTGCAAATACTTGTTGGGTACCGCGGCCGACCCCGCTGATTATGGCTGGGTGTGCCTCGGAGCGTGACTCACCGCCGCGGCTCACGCTTACGACATAACCAGTGTCCCGGGTGCATTCCATGGTAAACCGCCCGCCGCCAGCATACTCAGAGGGAAGGGACCATTGACAATGCGGCAATACCCGCACCATGACCACAAACTGCTGACTGCGGGTTGCGGCCAAGCTGGACAGGGAAATCACGGCCAGGCTCGCTCCCAGAGCCAAGCACGCCAGGAAACGTATACTGATTGACATAATTATGTTTATACGGGCGCATGGTTCCGGTTTAAATCAGACAGTCCCCGAAAGGTGTTGGGAAAGCTCCGGGGTAGCAATAAGGAAAATCCCTAGCGGGTGGACGGCAGGCAACCACTCCAGGGACGGACGCCGACCCTTCCGACAATCGTCCCAATCGCCCGTGGCGGAACCAACATGAAAATCCCCCTGCCCCAGAGTTTGCGCGTACGCCTGGTGTTGCTGGTTGCAATCAGCACTCTGCCCGCCATAGCCGTGCTGATTTACACCGCGTTTGAGCGTTATTACACCGCGCGCAGTTACGCCTACGGCATCAGTCAACTGGCCACGAATAATGTTGTTGACCGTTACCGGAATCTGGCCGCGCGCAGTCAGGACGTACTCACGCTCATGGCACAACTGCCCGCCGTAAACGCACCGCCGAAGGCGTGCAGCCACGCGCTGGCGGCGTTACGCGCCCGCATGCCCTTGTACACCAATCTGGCCGTGATGTCCTTGAACGGCGAATTCCGCTGCAGCGCGGTGCCCTTCGCGCACGCCCTCAACGTCAGCAACCGGGCCTGGTTCCAGGAAGTGCAGCGCACGCGTCGCTTTACCAGCGATGAGATTCCCCGAGGGTTCATCACCCGGCACAGCCTGCTGGTGTTTTCCGCTCCGTTTTTTGATGCAGCCGGCAAGTTGATCGGTACCTTGAGCGCGGCGGTTTCGCCCGAGGTGCTGGCCCCGCCGGACAAGGAGATCCTGCTGGCGCATTACGGCGCGCTCGCTGTGCTCAGCCAGGATGGCACTCTGTTGATGCACTATCCCGAGGACCGCACTCTGACTGGCAGCGACCAGTCCCGGAGCGCATTGTTCCAGGCACTGCGTGCCGTATCGGGTACGGTGCAGCGCTCCCTGCCGGGAATCGACGGCAAGCCGCGCGTCTTTTCGCTGCGGCGCATCCCGACTGACATACCCGAACACGCCCTGCTCGTAGCGAGCGGAATAGACGTGAGCGTATTGCGGACCACAACTTTTGTACCCTTGGCCTGGGACCTGGCCATCGTGGTAGCGGTGGCATTGTGCATCATGCTGACGACATGGTGGGCCGCGTCCACGTTAGTCACGCACCGGTTGCGGCACCTGTTGCAAACCCTGCAACGCATTGGCCGTGGCCAATGGGAAGCGCGCGCCCAGTTGACGGACACCGACGGCGAATTCGGATTGCTGGCCGCGGGCTTGAACCGCATGGCGGCCAGCCTCGAGGCCCAGGCGCAGGCGCGCCGCAACATCGAGCAAGCACGCGCCGCCGGCGAGCAGCGTTATGCGCAACTCATCGAACAGGCGGTGGAAGCCATCTGCCTGCGGCGCGCATCGGGTGAATTCACCTTGGTGAACGCGGCGTTCTGCACGATGCTGGGTTACAGCCGCGAGGAACTGCTGCACATGCGCATCACCGACGTGATCGAACCGTCCGAACAGCGCGGTGACCGGCTCAAATCCGGTGAATCCGCGTATTTTGAGTCCTGGATGTTCCACAAAGACGGCCACAAAGTTTACGTGGAGGTGAGCACGCTGCGCCTGCCCAACGGCGATATTCAATCCGTGCAGCGCGACATCGGCGAGCGCCTGGCGGTACAGCACCAGCTCGAGGAAAGTGAGCGTCAACACCGCGAACTGGTGGAGCAGGCCATGATCGGGATCCTGGTGCGCCGGCCTACGGGTGAAATCCTGTTTGCCAACCGTGCGCTGTGCCAGATGACCGGCTATCGCCGTGACCAACTGCTCGGCATGCCCATCAGCCAGTTGGTGTCGCTGGATGAAGTGCAAGCGATGCAGCGCGTAAGTCAGGTGGCCGGTGATGATACCGTGCATCTGCAATCGCGCCTGCGCCACCAGGACGGCCACACCATCCACACGGAATTGAGCGCCACGCGCCTTGAGGATGGCAACATCCAGATATTCATCAACGACATCAGCGCACGCCTCGAGGCGGAAAGCCGTCTGCTGGCAGAACGTGAATTCGTGCTGCACGCGCTGGACGTGCTGCCCGGGGTGTTTTACGTGTTCGACGCCAAGGGCAAATTCCTGCGCTGGAACCGGCAAACCGAAGAAATCACCGGCTACAGCATGCAGGAAATGCGCGAAATTACCACGGCCGACATCGTGCCCCCGGACCGGCGTGCGCGGCATACGGAATTGATGCAGGAAATCCTGCACGGCACCAGCTTGAGCGGTGAGACTGAACTTTATACCAAGGATGGGCGTCGCATTCCCTATTATTACGCGGCACAGCACTTCCTGTGGCGCGGGCAACCCTGCGTGGTCGGCATGGGCGTGGACATCAGCGCGCAAAAGCAAGCCGAAGAAAAGTTGCACCAAGAGCAGTTGTTGCTCACCCACGCCATCAACAGCCTGCCCGGTCTGTTCACGCTATGCACCGACCAGGGCAAATTCCTGATGTGGAACCAGCGCCTCGAGCAGGTTACGGGCTACAGCGCTGAGCAGCTTGGCAAGCTAAATCCGCTCGACCTGATCGTTCCAGAACAGCGCCAGCTCATGGCCGACAGCGTTGCTCAAGTGTTCGCGCGCGGCCACGCCGACATCGAGGCGGATTTGCTGTGCCGTGACGGGCAGCGGATTCCGCATTACTTCACCGGACGGCGCCTAACCCTGAACGGCCGTACCTGCCTCGCGGGTGTGGCCCTGGACATCACCGCGCGGCGTGAAGCCGAACAGCGCGTGCAAGCCTATTTGCTGGAGCTGCAGCGGCTGTCGCCTCGCATCCTGCAGGCCCAGGAGGAAGAACGGCGGCGGCTGGCGGGCGAGTTGCACGACGAAATGGGCCAGAATCTGCTGACCGTGCTGTTGCAACTCAAGGAACTGGAGACCCGGGCACCGCACGCGCAGCAGCCCGCGATCCGGAAAATCAGCGCGCTGACCACCGAGCTTTCCGAGCAGGTGCGCAGCCTGTCGCTGGATCTGCGGCCCGCGATGCTCGACGACCTGGGCCTCGCAGCCACACTGCGCTGGTTTGTGCGCGAACGCGTGGCCGCATCCGGACTCAAGGTGAGCTTGGAGATGGATCCGGGTCTGCCGCGTTTGCCGGCGATCACTGAGATCACCTGTTTTCGTGTGCTGCAGTCCGCGCTTACCAATGTGGCCAAGCACGCCCAAGCCCGGCATGTGGAGATGCATGTGCGCGTTCAGGATGGCGCGCTGCACTTCAGTGTGCAGGACGACGGCTGCGGCTTTGACGTGGACGCTGCGCGCCGGCGCGCAGCTGCGGGCCGGAGCTTCGGGCTGCTGGGCATGCAGGAACGCGTGCGCTTCGCCGGTGGAAAATTCGAGCTGCACTCCGTTCCGGGCCAGGGCACCAAGCTCGAAGTCAGTCTGCCGTTGGCCAGCGAACTTGTGAAGCCCCCCGATGTCGGCACCGCGGATGGGAACGCTGATGCACCCCGCCCGCGCACCGACCAAACCTGATCCAAACCCAGCGCACACACCGCGCACGCCGCCCGATCAGCACCCGGTCGAACGGTGTGCCTCCACAGCTTCCAGTTCTGACCGGGCGCAGCTGCGCTACGCCGCGCGCATCACGATTGGCTGAGAATTTTGCCGCGGTTCCGGGAATTGTTGCGGCAGCAGCATACGCTGCACGACGTGCTTCCGCATTGATTGCTTAACTGCGCTTGAGTTTGCGCGCCAGCGTGTTGCGGCCCATTCCCAGGCGGCGCGCCGCCTGCTGGCGCCGTCCGCCGGTGTGTTCGAGTGCCGTTTCGATCAGGATACGGCTGAGTTCGGCGCGCGCACGTTCCGCGATGGCGGTGGTCCCGGACAGCAATTCGCGCTGCACCCAGGCATGCAACTGCTGCGGCCATTGATCCGCGGCCGGCGCGTCGTCAAGGCGTGCGACGGCAAGCGCGTCTAGATCACTCTGGTGAATGATGCGCCCCGCGGTCATCAACATCAGACGCCGACAGGCATTCGCAAGCTCGCGTACATTGCCCGGCCAAGCGCGCTGTTGCAGCGCACGCATGGCTTCGGCGGTGAAGCGCTTGGGTGCGGTGCCCAGTTCGCGGGATGCGCTGTTCACAAAATGCTGAAGCAGCAACGGAATGTCTTCGAAGCGTTCGCGCAACGCGGGCATGTGGATGCGCATCACATTCAAACGGTGAAACAGGTCTTCGCGAAACCGCCCCTGGCGTATCAGTGCATCCAGATCCTGGTGGGTGGCGGCCAGCACCCGCACGTCGGCGCGCAGAGCCTCGTGGCCACCGACACGATAAAACTCGCCCTCGGCCAGCACGCGCAGCAAGCGGGTTTGCAGTGCGCTGGGCATGTCGCCGATTTCGTCCAGAAACAGCGTGCCGCCATGCGCCTGCTCGAAGCGTCCCGCATGGCGCGCGCTGGCGCCGGTGAACGCACCACGCTCGTGGCCGAACAATTCCGATTCCAGAAGCTCCGCGGGAATCGCCGCAGTGTTCAGCGCCACGAACGGCTGGCGCGCGCGCGGGCTGTGGCGGTGCAACGCGCGCGCGGCGAGTTCCTTGCCGGTGCCGGATTCGCCGCTGATGAGTACCGTAAAATGGGTGCCGGCGAGCCGTGCGATGCTGCGATACACAATCTGCATGGCCGGCGAGTCGCCGATCAGGACATGATCACCGTCAGGCTCCGCGGTGGCCGGTGCGTTTTGCGGGCCAGACTGCTGCAGGGCGCGAGCTACGACGCTCAGCAATTCGTCCAAGTCGAAAGGTTTGGGCAGATACTCAAAGGCGCCGCCCTGATAGGCCGCGACCGCACTTTGCAGATCGCTGTGTGCAGTCACTATCACCACCGGCAACTGCGGGTGCGCTTGGTGCAGTTGCGCGAGCAGATCCAAACCGTCACTTCCGGGCAGGCGGATATCGGTAATCAGCAACGCTGGCAGCTGGCGTGCCAGCGCCTTGTGCAGTTCGGTGACGTCGGCGAACTCACGCGTGGCGTGACCGGCATCGCGCAAGGCCTCCCCCGTAAGCCGGCGTAACGCGGGATCATCATCCAGCAACCAGATTTCAGGCAGATGTGCGCTCATGTCCGGTTTGCAGCGGCAACAGCACTGAGAACACCGTGCAGCCAGGCTGGCTGTGAAATTCGATGAGCCCGCCCTGGCGGCTCACCAGTTCTTGGGCAATGCTCAGCCCCAGACCCGAACCCGACGGCTTGCTGCTGGTCAGCGGCGTGAAGAGTTTCGGCCGCATGTCTGCCGGAATGCCGGGACCGTCATCTTCGATGTCGGCGCAGACCACCAGCCGCTGGCGCACGCCGTTGAGCGTGAACTGCCGCATTGCCCGGGTGCGGAAAATTACGCGACCACGAACCCCGGCCGCCTCGCTGGCGTTTTTGGCAAGATTGAGCAAGGCCTGCACCATCTGGTCGCGGTCCAGCCACAGCTCCGGCAGGCTGGGATCGTAGTCGCGCAGGATTTTCGGGCCAGCGGCTGCCGCCGTGAGGCGAGCCACGTGCTCCATGAGTTCGTGCAGGTTAATTTCCCTGGGCCTCGCAGGCCGGGCGGGACCCAGCAGGCTGTCCACCAGCGCGGCCAAACGATCCACTTCGCTGATGATGATTTGCGTGTACTCGACCAGATTCGATTGCGTGAATTTGCGTTCAAGGAGTTGCGCGGCGGCGCGGATCCCGCCGAGCGGGTTCTTCACTTCGTGCGCCAGACTGCGCGCCAGCGCGCGATTCACGCCGCTTTGCTGGCTCAGGCCCGCTTCGTGGCTGATGCGCAGGTGCCGGTCCAGTGGCACCAGTTCCACGAGCAGATCCTGGGTTGCATCGCGCTCTGCCAGCGCGGAGACCGTGCAATCCACGGTCAGGGTATGACGTGCGTTCGCCGCACCCACGGTCAAAACCAGTTCGCGCCGGGTGATGGTTTCGCGGGTTTGCCGCGCCCGTTGCAGAGTTGCCAGGAATTCGACATTGCCAGGTAAAGTTTCAGTAAGCCCCCGAGACTTGCCTGCCCGGCCATCCAGGTCCAGGAGAGATTCCGCCGCCGGATTCACGTAAAGAGGACGTAAGGATGGATCCAACCACATAAGGCCGGTGGTCATGGTCTCCAGTAATACGGACAACGCTGCGGATGGACTTCCCATCTGCACCATTGTAGTGCAGGCGCACCCTACCTGGGCGGCTTTGGAGCGAGAATTGACTTTTGACGCACGTAAAACGTGATTGACCCGGTTTTCATGCTCGCACCGTTGACAGCATGCAGCTCGGCGAAAGCCGTATGCTCGCCGCGATCCACGTCCTTAAATGTCACGGAGGTCGCGTCGGTTGGTCCAATCGTCTTGCCGTCCATGTAATACGTGAGGGTGTCCCCAGGGCGCAACTGCGGCACCAAGTTTACGGCTACCGTTACCTCGTGCACGTACCACAACGTGGCTTGGTTTGCCGGCGACGCCAGAGCGAACTGGCTGTAGTCGGCCGTGGGCACTGCGGCGGGTGGCGGCTCGGGAGCCCGGGCTTTCGCCGTCATCGGAGGCGCAAAGGTCTGGGTTTGCGGTAGCGTCACCTTGATGGCGCCGGGGTACGGATGATCGCTGTAATGCACATTTCCCTGCGTATCCACCCAGCGATACACGGTGTCGGACTGCCCGACCGCAGCCCCCATGGCAAGCGCGACGACGATCGCAAGTACCAATTTCCACATGATGGCAGCCTATTTCAGATGGCTCACAGGGCGCAAGTGCGCTTGCTTAAAGAAAGCGCTGCTTCACCTCCAAGGGTTGACTAAAGCCTGATTCTGACCTCTAGTCATCAGGCTTATTCAGCGTCTCTTCCACTCGTCAAGTTGCATTATTGGACTGGACGGTCTAGTCTAAACGCTTGGAATCGTCAAATGCCGCCCCAATAAAGACGTGGCGGCGCAATGTGTCGAGTTCTAAATCGGGTTATGCCTGATCCCAAAAGCGCACTACCCCAGTGCGCTGACCGGCCCCGTCCCTCCCTTTCGGGGCCGGCCCGGGCGTCTCCCCAAGCGCCCGGTAGCTTGCCGGCGTACCGATTCCCATTCCCGGTACGCCGGCTTTTTTTATGCCGGCAGCGTTGGTCCTGCAAGTCCCCCTTCGGGACTAAAGGCTGTAATACATGTCGAACTCGACCGGATGGGTTGTCATGCGCAAACGCGTCACGTCCTGCACCTTGAGCGCAAGGTAAGCGTCGATCACGTCGTCGGTAAACACGCCGCCGCGTTTCAGGAACTCACGATCTCTGTCCAGGTGTTCGAGCGCCATCTCCAGCGAGAAACACACCTGCGGGATGTTCTTTTCCTCTTCGGGCGGCAGGTTGTACAGGTCCTTGTCCATAGCTTCGCCCGGATGGATCTTGTTCTGAATGCCGTCGAGTCCGGCCAGCATCATGGCGCTGAACGCGAAGTAGGGATTGGCGGACGAATCGGGGAAGCGTACCTCGATGCGCCGCGCCTTGGGGCTCGACACGTAGGGAATGCGTATCGAGGCGGATCGGTTGCGGGCGGAATACGCCAGCATCACCGGCGCCTCGAAGTGCGGCACCAGGCGCTTGTAACTGTTGGTGCTGGCGTTGGTAAGTGCGTTCAACGCGCGCGCGTGTTTGATGAGCCCCCCGATGTAGTAAAGCGCGAGCTCGGACAAGCCCCCGTAGAGGTTGCCGCTGAACAGGTTTTTGCCATCCTTCGCCAGGGACTGGTGCACGTGCATGCCGCTGCCGTTGTCGCCGACCAGTGGCTTTGGCATGAAGGTGGCGCTCTTGCCGTAGGCCTGCGCCACGTTCATTACCACGTACTTGAGAATCTGCACCGCGTCGGCCTTCTGCACCAAGTGGCCGAAACCCACGCCGATCTCGCACTGGCCGGCCGTGGCCACCTCGTGGTGGTGCACCTCCGTCGTCAAGCCCATTTCCTCCAGCGAGAGGCACATGGCCGAGCGGATGTCCTGCAACGCATCCACCGGCGGCACCGGAAAATAGCCGCCTTTGATACCCGGGCGGTGACCGAAGTTGCCGTCTTCGTAGGCGGTGGCTGAATTCCAGTGAGCCTCCCGCGAATCAATCTTGTAGAACGCGCCGCTGATGTCAGCGCCCCAGCGCACAGTGTCGAAAATGAAGAACTCGTTTTCCGGACCGAAGTAGGCGGTGTCGGCAATGCCGGTGGACTTCAGATAGGCCTCGGCGCGCTTGGCGAGCGAGCGCGGATCGCGGCCGTAACCCTGCATGGTGGTGGGCTCGATCACGTCGCAGCGCAGGTTGAGAGTGGTCTCCTCGAAAAACGGGTCAATGACTGCGGATTCCGCCTCCGGCATCAGAATCATGTCCGACTCGTTAATGCCCTTCCAGCCGGCAATGGAAGAGCCGTCGAACATCTTGCCATCCTCAAACAATTCTTCGCTTAACGTGTGGGCTGGCACGCTTACATGCTGTTCCTTGCCGCGCGTATCGGTGAAGCGGAAATCCACAAACTTCACGTTTTCCTGCACAAGCAGATCGAGTACGTCTTTGGGGGTCTTGGCAGTCATGGCAGTCTCCGGTGTGAAGCTGGATAAATTACCCTAGTGAGACAGCAAGCTGCGTGCCAACCAGAAGAGCCGGTTTCTACACGCCTGCAGACTAAACGACTGACTTTAGTTGCACCATGGATGTGCAGCTCGCACTAGATAGGTGCATTACCCATGCTACGTGTTTGAAACTGACGTAACTGCTTGAAGCCGCTATACTTGCCGCCTTTGCGGACCGCCGCCCTGAACCATCCGATGGCCGCCAAGAGCCTCCTGAGCTTCCAAGACTTGATTCTCGCGCTGCAGCGATACTGGGCCGGGCAGGGTTGTGTACTGCTTCAGCCCCTGGACATGCCGGTGGGGGCGGGGACCTTCCATCCAGCCACATTCCTGCGGGCTATCGGTCCCGAGCCTTGGTCAGCCGCGTATGTGCAACCTTGTCGCCGGCCCACCGACGGTCGCTACGGCGAAAATCCCAACCGTCTGCAGCACTACTACCAGTTTCAGGTCGTAATCAAACCTTCACCGCAAGACTTTCAGGATCTTTACCTGAGCTCGCTACGCGCGCTCGGTCTTGATCCACTGGTGCACGACATCCGCTTCGTCGAGGACGACTGGGAATCTCCGACGCTCGGCGCCTGGGGCCTTGGCTGGGAAGTATGGTTGAACGGCATGGAGATCTCACAATTTACCTACTTCCAGCAGGTGGGCGGCCTCGAATGCCGGCCGGTCACTGGCGAGATTACCTACGGTCTGGAACGTATCGCCATGTATCTGCAGAAAACGGAAAGCGTCTTCGATCTGCTCTGGACCGATGACCCTCTCGGGCGCGTCACTTATGGCAATGTGTTCCATCAGAACGAGGTTGAACAATCCAAGTACAACTTCGAGCAAGCGGATACTCAAGCGCTATTCGGCTGGTTCGATACCTGCGAGCGTGAGTGCCAGCGACTGCTGGAAAAAAATCTGCCACTGCCGGCGTATGAACAGGTACTGCAGGCCTCGCATACCTTCAATGTCCTGGATGCGCGTCGCGCGATTTCCGTCACCGAACGCCAGCGCTACATCCTGCGGGTACGCGCGCTGGCACGCAGCGTGGCTGAAAATTATCACCACAGCCGCGAAGCGCTCGGCTTCCCCCTGCTCAAACGCGTCGCCAAACAAAAACAGCGCACTCATGGCTGAATCCCTGGCATTTCTTGTGGAGCTCGGTACCGAAGAGCTGCCGCCCAAAAATCTGCCGGGCTTGGCAGCTGCTTTCCACAACAGCGTTCTCGAACAGCTCAAAATCAATCGGCTGTGCCCAGAAAACTGCAGCGCGGGAGAAACCTATTTTTCACCCCGGCGGCTTGCGATTTACCTGCCCAGGATCCTTATCAAACAAAGTGACCGTACCGAGGAGCGCCTGGGACCGGTACTGACCGCGGCCTTTGATGGCGACGGCCGGCCTACCAAAGCGGCCGAAGGCTTCGCCAGATCCTGTGGGGTGACTGTCGGTCAGTTGGAGCACAGACAGACCGTTAAAGGTGAGCGCCTGGCCTACAGGCTTAAGCTCGAGAGTCAAACCGCGGCTGCGTTGCTGCCGCAAATCGTGTCCGGGGCGTTGGCGAAACTGCCCATCCCCAAACGCATGCGCTGGGGTGCAGGCGAAGCCGAGTTCGTGCGGCCCGTGCATTGGGTGGTCATGCTGCTCGGCGCGCGCACGCTCAAGGCGGAAATACTTGCGGTCCAGACCGGCAACAAGACTTACGGCCATCGCTACCACCATCCTTCCGCAATCGCACTCAAAAATCCGCAGGAATACCGCAAAGTTCTGGCCACTACCGGCAAGGTGCTGGTGGAGGACCGCGCCGGCACGCTGGCGAAAAAAATCGGTGTGCTGGTCACGCGCGCGGCGAAACACGCGGGCGGTCGCGCACAATTGGATGCAGCACTGTTGCAGGAAGTCGCGGCGCTCGTCGAGTGGCCGGTCCCGATTACCGGGCGATTTGACGTCAGGTTCTTGGCGCTGCCCGACGAGGTGATTGTCGCGGTGCTTAAAACCCAGCAACGTTATTTCCCGTTACGCAACACCAACGACCAGTTGCTGCCCCGATTCGTCGCCATCAGCAACATTCAGAGCCGGCAACCAGCGGAAGTCCGGCGCGGTAATGAGCGCGTGATCGCACCCCGGCTTACGGACGCCATGTTCTTCTGGGACAGTGACCGCAGGACAAAGCTGGAATCGCGCATCGCGGAATTGGAGCGCGTGGTATTTCAGAAGGAATTGGGATCCTACGGCGACAAGTCGCGGCGCGTGGCGCAGCTTGCCGCGCAGATCGCCAGACAAATCGGTGGCGATCCGCAGCATGCGGATCGGTGCGCGCGGCTCAGCAAATGCGATCTCGTCACCGGTATGGTGGGCGAATTCCCAGAATTGCAGGGCGTCATGGGCGCTTACTACGCGCGCCATGACGGCGAGCCGGAGGAGGTGGCACAAGCCATCGCCGAACACTATCGGCCGCGCTATGCCGGCGACGCATTGCCCGTAACCCAAACCGGCCAGGCACTGGCCATTGCCGACAAACTCGACACCCTTGCCGGCATATTCGCCACTGGCCAAAGACCCACGGGCGACAAAGACCCCTACGGCCTGCGGCGCGCGGGATTGGGTTTGATGCGCATCATCGTGGAGCGCGAACTTGATCTGGATTTGGCGGAATACCTACGCGCCGCGGTTAAGCTGCAACCCCTGCAGCTTCGAGACTCACAGGCCATGATCAGGGAGATATACGATTTCCTTATGGATCGACTGCGCGCCTGTTTCCTGGAAACCGGCATCCGCACCGACGTTTACGATGCGGTGCGCGCCTGCAACCCGGGAAAGCCGCTCGAATTTCAGCAGCGCATAACAGCATTGAACGCATTCCTAACCCTGCCTCAAGCGGCGAGCTTGGCGGCCGCCAACAAACGCATCGGCAATATTCTGCGGCAGGCGGGCCCTGCGGAGTCCCGAACCGTGCAGGATGGACTGCTGCGCGAGCCTGCGGAACTCACGCTGCACGCAAGACTGACAAAGCTGGGCGAGGATGCGCGCGTCCTTGCGCAACAGGGGGATTATGGCGGTGCCCTGAAAAAGCTCGCGGCTCTGCGCGAGCCGGTAGACGGCTTTTTTGACCGCGTGCTGGTCATGGATCCGGATGCGGCGCTGCGCAATAACCGGCTCGCACTGTTGCAGCACATTCGTGACGCGTTTCTCCGCATCGCCGACATCGGCCTGTTGCAAGTGGAATGAAACTGGTCATCCTGGATCGTGACGGCGTCATCAATTACGACTCGGACGCCTACATCAAATCGCCGGCGGAGTGGGTACCGATACCCGGCAGTCTGGAAGCCATTGCGCGCTTGCACCGCGCCGGGTTTACCGTGACCGTCGCCACCAATCAGGCGGGCGTGGCACGCGGCCTGTTTGATCCCGCCGCGCTGGACGCCATTCACCACCGGATGCAGACTGCCGTCGCGCAAGCCGGCGGCAAACTCACCGGAATTTTCTACTGCCCGCACGGTCCCGAGGAGGGCTGTAACTGCCGCAAACCGCAACCGGGCCTGCTCAAGCAGATTTCCGAACAGCTGCACGTCGATTTGCACCGCGTACCGGTAATCGGCGACGCGCTGCGCGACATTGAAGCGGCGCAACGTGTAGGCGCGCGTCCCATGCTGGTACTCACCGGCAGCGGCGCAAAAACCCTGCGCGACCTGCACGCTGCCCAGCATGTGGAAATATTCGCCGACCTCGCGGCCGCCGCAGATCAGCTCGTGCGTGAAGCCCAAACATGATCTGGCTGCGCTCGTTGATCTACAACCTGTTCATGGTCAGTACGGCCGTGTTGTTCAGCACGCTCATAGCTCTCGCCGCCCCTTTGCCGTTCGGCAAACGCTTCGGCCATCGCATCGCGCGTCAATGGGTGGTGTGGCAATTTTTCGTCCTGAAGCATGTCTGTCGCCTCACCTACCAGGCGCAGGGTCTGGAAAACATCCCCAGGGAAAATGCCATCACCTACTGGAAACACCAGTCCACCTGGGAAACCATGGCGCAGATGGTGATTTTCCCAGCGCAGAGCTGGGTGCTCAAACGCGAATTGCTGTGGCTGCCCATTATCGGTCAGGCGATCTACGCGCTCGAACCAATCGCCATCAATCGGAAGGCAGGTCATTCGGCGGTGAAACAGGTGGTGGATATGGGTCAGGCGCGACTCAAAACCGGTTTATGGGTGGCAATTTTCCCCGAGGGTACCCGCATGCCGCCGGGTACCACGCGTCGCTATGGCCTGTCGGGCGCCTTGCTCGCAGCCAAGACCGGCCGGCCCATCGTGCCGGTCGCACACAACGCCGGCGATTTCTGGAAACGCAATGCCTTCCGCAAATATCCCGGCATTGTGCAACTGCGCATTGGCAAGCCCGTGTACGCACGCGATCGCCCGCCGGACGAAGTGAATACGGAGATTCAAAACTGGATTGAAGCGCAGATGCGGGAAATCAGCCCCGGTTACCGCGGTTTGGTGCTGAAAAAGAAGGGCTCAGGCGCTTAGTTGCATTTACACATCCAGGTTCGCAACTTCAAGGGCATTTTTCTCGATGAATTCGCGCCGCGGCTCGACGGCGTCACCCATGAGTGTGGTGAACACATCGTCCGCACTGCGCGCGTCCTCAATCTTGACCTTGAGCAGGCGGCGTGTGGCCGTGTCCATGGTGGTTTCCCAGAGCTGCTCGGGGTTCATTTCACCGAGGCCTTTGTAGCGCTGGATTGCCTGGCCACGCTTGGCCTCGTCTATCAACCAGGTCATGGCCTGTTTGAAGCTCGTGACATCCTGGCGGCGCTCTCCGCGCGTCACGTATGCGCCGTCGCCGATCAGGCCGTCCAATTGTTGCGCCAGCGCCGCGAGGCTCTTGTATTCACCCGAAGCAAAGAACTCACGTTGCACGAGCTTATCCACGGACATGCCATGATAGCTGCGGGTGAATTTCAGGCTCGGGACTTCACGGCTCGGATCCTGATGCAGCACTACGCGGTAGTGCGTGCCGCTGCCGTCGTCGGCATTGAGGCGCTGTTCAAGCGTCTTCGCCCAGTGGCCCAGCCAGGCGGCATCGCTGAATTTCTCCGGTGACACCACCGGCACGTACAACAGTTTTTCCAGCACGCGCTCGTCGTAGCGCCGCGCCCAGCGCCGAATCATGGCCAGTACTTCCATGTATCTGGATGCCAACACATCCAGGGCTGTGGCACTCATCGCTGGCGCCGTTGCCTTCACGTGCAATTGTGCGCCGTCGATTGCCGCACGCAGGAGTAAGGCATTCAATTCGGCGTCGTCTTTCACATACTGTTCGCTCTTGCCGCGCTTCACCTTGTAAAGCGGGGGCTGC
The DNA here is from genome assembly GCA_035279405.1 of Gammaproteobacteria bacterium. Lineage (NCBI taxonomy): Bacteria > Pseudomonadati > Pseudomonadota > Gammaproteobacteria > Gammaproteobacteria bacterium. Next base: position 39,945 of record DATEHU010000034.1, on the reverse strand, counting down.
GCGATATACACGTGACCGCGTGCTATAAGCTCCGGCATCTGGCGATAGAAAAAGGTGAGCAGCAGGGTACGGATGTGCGAACCGTCCACATCGGCATCGGTCATGATGATGATGCGGTGATAGCGCAACTTCTCGACGTTGAATTCTTCTTTGCCGATGCCGGTGCCAAGAGCGGTAATCAGCGTTCCCACCTCCGCCGAGGACAACATCTTGTCGAAACGCGCTTTTTCCACGTTGAGGATCTTGCCTTTAAGCGGCAGGATGGCCTGATAGCGGCGGTCGCGCCCCTGCTTGGCTGAGCCGCCGGCCGAATCGCCCTCCACCAGGAACAGCTCCGATAGGGCCGGATCACGTTCCTGGCAATCGGCAAGCTTGCCGGGCAGGCCGGCGACATCCAGTGCACCCTTGCGGCGCGTCATTTCGCGCGCCTTGCGTGCGGCTTCGCGCGCACGCGCCGCATCCACGACCTTGCCGACAATAATCCTGGCTTCGGCGGGTTTTTCCAGCAGGAACTCCTGGAACTTTTCTGCCATCAGCGATTCCACCACCGCCTTGACTTCCGAAGACACCAGCTTGTCCTTGGTCTGCGAGGAAAACTTTGGATCCGGCAGTTTCACCGAGACGATCGCAGTGAGTCCCTCGCGTGCATCGTCGCCGATAAGCCCCAGCTTTTCCTTGCGTAGCAAACCCTCGGCATCGATATAGTTGTTGATGGTGCGCGTGAGCGCGGCACGAAAACCAGCGAGGTGCGTTCCGCCGTCACGCTGCGGAATGTTGTTGGTGAAGCAGTACACCGTCTCTTGGTAGGAATCGTTCCACTGCAGCGCGATTTCGACCGTGATCCGATCGCGCTCGGCCACGAAGTGAAATTCGCCCGCATGGATCGCGGTCTTGTTGCGATTGAGATGCTGCACAAATGCACGAATCCCGCCTTGATACTGGAAAATTTCGTGCTTGTCTGTGCGTTGATCGTTGAGCAGGATGCGCACCCCGGAATTCAGGAACGACAGCTCCTGCAGACGTCGCGCCAGCGTTTCATAGTTGAACTGGATGTGCGTAAAGACCTGGGCGCTGGGTTTAAAGCGGATTTCGGTGCCCGTGCCTTGGGCGTCAGCGATGATTCGCAGCGCATACGCAGGATCACCGTTGCGGTATTCCTGCTCATACAACTTTCCATCGCGTTTGACCAACAGGCGCAGGTGTTCGGACAAGGCGTTGACCACAGATACGCCCACGCCGTGCAGTCCGCCGGCGACCTTGTAAGAGTTGTCGTCGAATTTCCCGCCTGCGTGCAGAACCGTCATGATGACTTCGGCCGCGGAACGGTGCTCTTCTTTGTGCAAATCCACGGGGATGCCGCGACCGTTGTCCACGACGGTGACGGACTCATCCTCATGAATAGTTACTGAAACTTCAGTGCAATAGCCTGCCAATGCTTCATCGATGGAGTTATCCACAACCTCGAACACCATGTGGTGGAGGCCGGTCCCATCGTCGGTGTCCCCAATGTACATGCCGGGCCGCTTTCGAACAGCATCAAGGCCACGTAAGACCTTGATATTATTAGAATCATAGCGCTTAGTATTGGACATAACATTTGGCATAGGGGGGACAGTAATTATACCATCCTGTAGCAATCACCCTGTTTCACGTGAAACATAGCGTCAGCGGTCTCATGCAGGGCAGGCAATGATTCTATGGCGGTCATAATCACTTGGGCCCCCACTTCACTGATCCTCAACAGCACCCTTCTCAAGTGCTCCGCGTCAAGCTCAGCTGCCAGATCATCCACCAAAAGCGTGCACGACAGACCGCTCTCGCTTTGATAGAAGTCCGCTTGGGCAAGCAGGAAAGCGGCCGCCAAGACCTTCCCCTGGCCTCGTGAGACCGATTCTTGAGCCAGCCTGCCGTTTATACGAATGGCAAAGTCAGCACGGTGTGGCCCCATATGCGTGACCCCAAACATGCGGTCCCTCTTTGCGCACATTCGCAGGCATTCTGCCAACGGCACGTCTACAGGCCACCCACGCCGGTAGTCGATGGATACCGAAACGCCATCTAACGCTTGCTCTGCAGACTTTATCGCGCGGGGGCAGATATCCAGAAGATACCGCCCCCGGATCTCGCTTAGCTGCTCACCATGTTTTGCCAATTCCACATCCCAAACGGCAACTTCGTTTTCTGACCGGTTTGCTTTTAACAAAATGTTCCGTTGTTTGAGAGCACGGTGATAGCTTTGCCATGTTTGGTAAAAGCGCTGTTCCACGTGAAACGTACCCCAGTCCAAGAACTGTCTACGGTACTTAGGCCCGCCATTGATCAGCTGATTTGCCTGATCATCAAGGAGCTGGACGGGAAAAACGGCAGCCAGCTGACTTAAGACGGTAACGGCTTTGCCTGCGACTTTCGCCTCCAGGAAGTCGTGCTGTCTGGCTAAACCGATTTCTATTGGGAAGGGTCGGCTCATGACTCGCGCTGACAAAGCAAATCCGGCGCTGCCATGCTGCACGGCGGCATTGAGATATGCAGTCCGGAAGGATCGCCCTCTGCTCAAGAGATAGAGCGCCTCCAGAATACTGGTTTTACCGGAGGCGTTTTTACCCAGGATTACATTGAGGCGAGGTGAGAGATCTAGGTCAGCACTGGCGAAGCAACGGAACCGCCGTATTGATAGGCTTTGCAGGCCCATAATGACCTTGAGTCATAACCGCATTGGCATGACTACATAACGACAGAGTTCATTTTCTGGCGTACTGATGAGACAACTGTTATTGGCATCGGAGAGAGTAATCTGCACACGTTCCTGATCCAGTGCGGACAGAGCTTCCAGGAGATAGGTTACATTGAACCCAATCTCCAGATCGGCGCCTTGATACTGGATTTCAATCTCGTCTTCAGCCTCTTCCTGCTCCGGGTTATGCGCCAGAATTTTGAGGTTCTTGGCCGCCAGCTGAAGACGGACACCCCGGTATTTCTCGTTCGAGAGGATCGAGGCGCGGTGCAACGCCTCATAGAGCTCAGCGCGACTTGCGGTCAGGATCTTGTCGCCACCTTTCGGTACTACACGTTCATACTCCGGGAAACGACCGTCGATCAGCTTCGAAGTGAGGCGAATTCCACTTAATGCGACTCTAATGTGATTAGAACCGAGATCTACCGAGATCTCCTCATCACGTTCACTCATCAGCCTCTGGAGCTCAAGTACGCTTTTCCGCGGAATGATGACCTGCTGCTTGCCGCTACCACCAAAGGGCTCGTTCAGGTCACACAGAGCAAGCCTGTGCCCATCAGTTGCGACTGCCCGTAACTGCTGCTCCCCAACCTCCAGGAGCAGGCCATTCAGGTAATAGCGCACGTCTTGCTGAGCCATTGAAAACGCTGTCCGCATCAGCAGATCCCGCAACTTTGCTTGCGCAACACGAAAGCTGCGCTGGGGCTTGATGTCCTCCACGAGAGGAAAATCCGCAGCCGGTAATGTGGCCAGACTAAAACGGCTGTGACCCGAGCGTAATGTTAACTTCCCTTTATCCAGTGCAATCGAGACCTTCACGCCTTCCGGCAGTGCCCTGCAAATATCCAGCAACTTGCGGGCAGGCACAGTAACTTCACCCTTTTCCTTGATATCAACATCCGTGGAAGCAATGAGTTCAACCTCCGTATCGCTTGCCGTGACAGCCAGACCCGAATCGCCCGCTGACAGTAAAAGGTTGGCTAAAATCGGCATCGTTTGACGCCTTTCCACAACCCCTGCAACCGCTTGCACCGGAGATAGAAGCGTTTCCCGAAGGGTTTCGAACTTCATTTATTCACCAATCAAGTTATAAAGAATCATGTAATGCTTAGAATATTAGTTAATTTAATTTAGCTTGCGCAAAACTGTGAATATTAAATATTTCTATTTAGTTTCAATGGCTTATATAGTTGTAGATCTGTTACCTGTGGGATCGAATTGCTCTGGGTAATGTGTTTACGGGATGAGAGTAGATTTCGAAAGCAAAATACTCAACAGGTTATCCACACCCCATCAAGCCGTCAGGGTTCTAATCAAGGTCTGGTAGTCTTCATTAATGCGGGCATCGGACTGTCGGAGCTCCTGCACTTTCCGACAGGCGTGCAGGACGGTGGTGTGATCACGTCCTCCAAAGGCATCGCCAATCTCCGGCAGGCTGTGGGTGGTAAGTTCTTTCGCCAAGCACATGGCGACTTGGCGTGGTCTAGCAATCGAACGGTTGCGCCGTTTGGAGAGCATGTCTCCCACCCTTACGTGGAAATAATCAGCTACGGTTTTCTGGATGTTATCCAGGGTTACCAGCCTTTCCTGGCGGGCCAGAATGTCTTTGAGCCATTCCTGAGCACTCTCCAGGGTAATTGCCTGGCCGGTGAACTGCGCGTTGGCCGCAACCCTGCGTAATGCTCCTTCCAGCTCACGAATGTTGGAACTGACGCGCTGCGCAATGAAGAATGCCACTTCACTGGGCACCACAACGTTTTCATGCACAGCCTTCTGCATCAGGATGGCTACCCTGGTTTCGAGCTCGGGTGGCTCTATGGGCACGGTCAGACCCCAGCCAAAGCGGGATTTGAGACGTTCCTCTAGGCCCTCGACTTCCTTGGGATATCGATCACAGGTCAGAATCACCTGCTGTTGCCCCTCGAGTAAGGCATTGAAAGTATGGAAGAATTCTTCCTGGGAACGCTCTTTGCCGACGAAAAACTGGATATCGTCTATGAGCAGGGCGTCCAGCGTGCGGTATTGGCGTTTGAATTCGTTGATGGTGTTGTGTTGGAGTGCACGCACCATGTCATTTACGAATCGCTCGGAGTGCACATAGGCAATGCGCGCCTGCGGCCGGCGCCTTTGGATTAACTGGCCCACGCTCTGCATGAGGTGGGTTTTACCCAGACCTACGCCGCCGTAGATAAACAGGGGGTTATAGGCGCGGCCGGGATTTTCGGCAACCTGCCGTGCGGCCGCCAGCGCAAATTGGTTGGATTTGCCCTCGACAAAGCTTTCAAACGTGTATGCGGGATTCAGACCACTGCCGGGGGTGGCAATCAGGCTCGCGCCGCCCGTGGCCACCGCGGTCTCCATGGGCTGGGTTTCTCGTGCCGCACCCACTTCGAGCAGTACTTGGCGGCTGCGGTCTTCGGCCAGTTCCTTGGCAAGCCTGGAGATGCGTGGCAGGAACCGATCCCGCACCCAGTCCATGACAAATCGGTTAGGCGCCAGCAGGCGCAGCGTCTCGGCATCTTCTTGAACATGTAACGGCCGGATCCAGGTGTTGAGCTCTTGTTCAGAAAGCTCGTGCTCCAAATGATCCATACACCGCGTCCATAGCGATGCCATGCCCAAACCCCCGGTAGTTGAAAGTGACGCGTTTTAATTCAGCAGCGCGCGAGTACTGCTGTCAGAGGCGGGGGAGTCTATACCGGTTGCCAATGGTTATCCACAGACGCGACCCGCGGGCACGCACAGCCGTGATGTTGACAGCAAGCCTGAGCATCCGTTTAATATCGCGCCTTTGCCTGCATCCCGCCTTAAGGGCACCTTCTGCCGGAACCACGCCATGAAAAGAACCTATCAGCCCAGCAACCTGCACCGGAAACGCACTCATGGTTTTCGTGCACGCATGGCCACCAAACGCGGCCGTCAGGTGCTGAGCGCCCGTCGCGCCAAAGGCCGGGCCAGTCTCTGCCCGTAGACCCAGCGAGTGCCGGGTTTCCGGTCGCGGCGCGGCTGCGGACCCCGGCGGAATTCAGCCGGGTGTTCAAGCACGGGTGGTTTACCAGCGACGGGTGTTTCCGCGTCTATGTGCATCCCAACCGACTGATAGCCCGGTTGGGAATCAGCGTAGCGCGCGCGGCGATAGTGAGTGCCGTGACCCGCAACCGCATCAAGCGCCAGATCCGGGCCAGCTTTCGTACGCGACGCGTTATGCTCCCGGCGGTCGACATTGTGGTGCAGGTCAAAGCGCGGGCTTCCGGTGTCAGCAAACCGGAAATTCGCGCCAGTTTGGAATGGCATTGGCAGGAATTGACAAAACGATGCGCAACGTCCTGATCCTTGTTATCCGCGGATACCGCTATTTCGTGAGCCCGCTGCTTGGCCGCCACTGCCGTTTTGAACCTTCCTGTTCCGCGTACGCTCTCGAGGCGATCCAGCGTTTCGGCGCGCTGCGCGGCAGCGGGCTGGCGGTCTGGCGGTTGCTGCGCTGCCACCCATTGCATCCCGGTGGATACGATCCGGTGCCGGAATTAAAGCATCGTCATGGATAATCGCCGGTTGTTCCTGTTTGCGGCTCTGATACTGGTGGCGTTCCTGCTCTATCAGGCCTGGATGCAGGACTACGGACCGAAACCGCCGCCGTCGGGAGCGCCCACCGCTGCGGCTACGACTGCACCGTCGGCCGCGACTGCAGCGCTTCCCCAGATCCCTGCCGCCCCTGGCTCAGCGCCAGCCGCCGCTACCCATGCGGTCACGAGCGCTGTCGCACCGGCGCGGGGAGTCCGCGCTCAGACTGCCGGCGAGCCGATCGAAGTGCGCACCGATCTGCTTGCCGTGACCATCAATACCGCCGGGGGCGAGTTGCAGCAGGCGGAGTTGCTCGCCTATCCGCAGGAGCTGCATCAGCCGGCACGCGTCAAGGTGCTGGATCCCGATCCTGCCAATCTGCTCGTGGCGCAGTCCGGGTTACAGACCCATTCCGGTCCGGCCGCGCCCGGCGATGCGGCCCTGTACACGGCCAGCCGCACGAGTTACACCCTCGCGCCCGGACAGAAAACCCTGGAGGTGGTGCTGAGCTGGGAAAGCCCCACCGGGCTCACGGTCGCTAAGACCTACACGTTCACGCGCGGCAGTTACCAGATCGATCTGCGCTACGCGGTTCACAACGGCTCCGCACAGCCTTGGAGCGGCGCGGCGTACGCGCAGTTTGCGAGCCGCTACAACATCAATCTGCCGCAAGGCCTGTTTGCCAGCATGTTCAGTATGCATCGTTACGATTACCAGCGCATGGCGCTGGATGGCAGCGGCGGCTATCAGCAATTCGAATTCAAGGACCTGGCCGACAAGCCTGTGAACCTCACCAGCCCCGATGGCTGGACCGCCGTAGTCACGCATTATTTTTTGAGTGCGGTGATTCCCGGCGAACACAACGCCAGCAATCTGTACTACACGCAGTCACTCGGTGACGAGCGTTATCTGGTGGGCACCATCGGCAGCCTCAAAACTGTGGCGCCCGGCACGAGCGCGAGCTTCAGCGACCGGTTTTACCTTGGCCCCAAGCTGCAAAACTTGCTGCCGAAAGTAGCGCCGGGTCTGCAACTCACGGTGGATTACGGCAAATTCACCATCATCGCCGAGCCGCTGTTCAAGCTCCTGAACTTCCTGCATGGTCTGGTGGGCAACTGGGGCTGGGCCATCATTCTGCTCACGGTGCTGGTCAAACTGGTGTTTTTCCCGCTCAATCACGTGGCGTTCCGCTCCATGGCCAAGATGCGCGCCGTGCAACCGCGCCTCAAGGCGCTGCAGGAGCGCTACAAGGACGACAAGCAGAAGCTCGCGCAGGCGCAGATGGAGTTCTACAAGAAAGAAAAGATAAACCCGCTGGGCGGCTGTCTGCCGATGATCATCCAGTTCCCGATTTTCTTTGCCTTGTACTACGTGCTGGTGTACAGCGTGGAGCTGCGCCAACAGCCATGGGTTCTGTGGATCCACGATCTCTCGGCACCGGATCCGTATTTCATCCTGCCGATTATCTACGGCCTGGCGTATTTCCTGCAGGCGCACGTGCAGCCGCAGATCACCGCCGACAAGATGCAACAGCGGCTGTTCAAATTCATGCCCTTGATCTTCGTGGCGTTTTACGCGGTCTTCCCCTCGGGTCTGGTGCTGTATTACCTGCCGAATTCGATCCTCACTATTGCGCAGCAATGGTGGATCAACCGCGCGTATGACGCCGAAGGCAAGCGTCACCAGAAGGACAAGGCGCTCAAAGGCAAGAAATAGCCCGCGCTTTCAGGCTTGCAGGCTGGTTTCAATGCGCACTTCCGATTCCAGCGTCCGGTGCACGGGGCATTTGTCCGCGATTTCCACCAGACGCTGACGCTGCTCTGCGCTCAAGGCGCCCTGCAATTCGATGCTGCGCGTGAAGCGGTCAATCTTGCCCTGTTTGGTTTCGCAGTCGGCGCAGTCCTGCGCGTGTATCTTGGAATGCGTGAGACGTACGCGTACGCCCTCCAGCGGCCACTGTTTGCGGTCCGCGTACATGCGCAGGGTGATGGCGGTGCAGGCACCGAGCGCGGCGCAGAGGTAGCCATAGGGCGAAGGCCCGCTGTCCGTGCCGCCCACATCCCGTGGCTCGTCAGCCACCAACATGTGCGCACCGGCGTAAAGTTCGGTGTGATAACGGTCGCGCTGGATGCTGGCCACTACTTCACCTTCGGCGGCCGGGCTCACGGCCGGCTGCAGACCGAGTTCGCCCAGGTATTTGCTGGCCCAGGCCGCGAGCAGCAGGCCCACATATTCCGAATCCTCGCGCCGCGACAGCAGGTGATCGGCGCCGGACAGCGACACGAAGCTCTTGGGGTGCAGTGCTGCGGCGAATATCAGGCCGGCGTTGCTGATGTCCACGAGCGCGTCGGTGGGCGAGTGGAAAATCAGCAGCGGCTTGCGCAGCTTGCGGATGTTCTCCTGCCAATGCTGATTCTTGAGGCCGTCGAGAAACGCCTTCTTGAAATGCAGCTTGCGGCCCGCGAGCAGCACGTCGGCCTCGCCCTGCTGTTCGATGACCTGGCGCGCCGCACCCAACAGATTGGCCACGTGCTCGGGATTGGCCGGCGCGGCCACCGTAGCCACGGCGATGCAGCTGGGAATCCGGTGTGCGGCTTCCAGCACCGCAATGCCGCCGAGCGAATGCCCGACCAGGATCTTGGGCGCCTGGTAATTCTGTTCCAGGAATTGCGCCGCCTGAAGCAGATCGGAGACGTTGCTGCTGAGCGTGGTGTCGGCGAAGTCGCCGGCACTTTGGCCGAGGCCGGTGAAGTCGAAGCGCAGCACTGCGATGCCCCGGGTGCAGAGCGCCCGGCAGATGTCCACCGCGGCGCGCACATCCTTGCCGCAGGTGAAACAGTGGGCGTAGAGCGCCCAGGCACGCGGCGCGCCGTACGCGGGCAGTTCCAGGCGACCGGCCAGCATCTGACCGGCGACGTTGGGGAAGGCAACGGCTTGAACCGACATGATTTTCTCCTTCTGGGACGCAGCCGCCATTGCGCGCGGACTTAAACTGATTCTCCCATGAAAGATAGCGTGCCGCCCGCGACCGACACCATCGTCGCCATCGCCACGCCGCCGGGCCGCGGCGGTGTCGGCATCGTGCGCGCATCCGGTCCGGCAGTGCGTGCGATTGCCGCGACGCTCTTTGGCAGCCTGCCCGCGCCCCGGCGTGCGGAATTCAAACATTTTGCCGACAGCCGCGGCGGGGAACTGGACAGCGGCCTGGCGCTGTTCTTCCCCGCACCACATTCCTTCACCGGCGAAGATGTACTGGAGCTGCACGCGCACGGCGGGCCGGTAGTGCTGGCACTGCTGCTCACACGCGTGTGCGAGCTGGGCGCGCGCCTTGCGCGACCCGGTGAATTTTCCCAGCGTGCCTTTCTGAACGACAAGCTGGATTTGGTGCAGGCTGAGGCAATTGCCGACCTCATCGACAGCAGCAGTGAACAGGCGGCGCGCGCTGCGTTGCGTTCCTTGCGCGGCGAATTTTCCGCACGCGTGCTCGCATTGGTGGAGGCGCTGATCGAGTTGCGCAGTTACGTGGAAGCCGCGCTGGATTTCCCCGACGAGGAACTGGATTTCCTGGGTGACGGCAAAGTCGCGGAACATTTGCGCGACATCCGCGCGCGTCTGGATGCGGTGCTGGGCGCCGCCAATCAAGGCAGCCTGCTGCGTGAAGGCTTGACGGTAGTCATTGCCGGCCGGCCGAATGCCGGCAAATCCAGTCTGTTGAATCGTCTGGCCGGCCACGCGGCCGCGATCGTCACGGAAATTCCCGGCACCACCCGCGACCTGCTGCGCGAGCATATTCATCTGGACGGCTTGCCGCTGCACGTGATTGACACCGCCGGCCTGCGTGAGAGCGGCGATGCGGTCGAGCAGGAAGGCGTGCGCCGTGCCTGGGAGGCGATTGACTCGGCCGACCGCGTGCTGCTGGTGGTGGACGATACGCTGGGCTTGACCGCCGAGGATCGGCGGATTCTGGAACGCCTGCCGGGGAAACTGCCGGTGACCGTGATCCACAACAAGATTGATCTCAGCGGCCGGGCGCCGCAGTGCGTTGACCAGGATCGGCCGGCGCGGGTTGCATTGTCAGCCAAAACCGGCGCAGGACTGGACTTGTTGCGCGAGCATCTCAAGCAGGCCGTGGGCTTTGCGTCGGGCAGCGAAGATGGGTTTATCGCGCGCCGCCGGCATGTGGATGCTCTCGAGCGTGCGCACCATCATATGCAGCTTGCCGGGCAGCGACTGTCGGAGCGCGCTGGCGAATTGCTGGCGGAAGAACTGCGGCTGGCTCAGCAAGCGCTCGGCGAAATCACCGGCGAGTTCACCAGTGAGGATTTGCTCGGCCGGATCTTTTCGAGTTTTTGTATCGGCAAATAAGCCCGTCGCTCACGGCGTGAATGGTTGCAGGCGGAGCGGACCGGTCTGGGGATGCCAAACGGAGTTCTGGATTGACTGCGGCGTGGGAGCGCTGAGCAACGGCCGCCGGTGATAATGGCGGAAATGAGAGCGCTCGCATTGCCAGCAGACCGGCACTACGTAGGCGAGCTCTTGTGTGTCCGGCGCTGACACCGGGGCGGGCGCCGGCTGGCTTTGCTCCCAAGCGAGATTCTGCTCGTATTGCAGTTGCGCCTGTTGATCGAGAACGTTCTGGTACCACTGGTTGATGCTGGCAATCCACGCTTGATCGGCCGCTTCGGCCTGCGGATCCGGCGGCGGGGCCTTGGCGAGCGTCATGCTGGTCACACCGGGCTGCGTTGCGGCCGGAGCTGTGTCGCTGTAATGCGCCACGCCCTGGCCGTCCACCCATTTGTAGATGTGCGTATTTCCGGCCACGGCGGTACCCGCAAACAGCATCGTCGCTGCGGCCATCCACACACTGGCGCTCAACTTGCCCATGACCCAGACCCTCAGGCCTCGGATTCAGTATAGACCCGCGCCGCAGGCGCTGGGCTGCATGAAAAACAGTTAATCCGGCTTCAGCCCAGCACCTTTTCGCGTCGGTACAGCCAGACCGCGAGCCAGGCGAGCAGCACGCCAAGGATCAGCGTGCTTAGTACCGAGACCACAGTGAAACCGGCGTCGAGCGCGGCGCCTTTCATGAGCGCCGTCGCCAGCACATCCTGGCTCAGGGCCGGAACGAACATCATCCAGATTGTCGGTTCGGTGGGGAACAGGAACAGTGCGAATACCGGAATCATCGGCAGGATGAAAATGAACGACAACCAGGTCTGGGCTTCCTTGTAACTGCGGGTGAACGACGCCACCACCGTAAGCAGCGCCGCGATCAGCAGGCAGAACGGTAGCATGACGAGGAAAATCGCCAACGCCGTGTGTCCGCCGAAGTTCACTACGATGTTGAGTTTGGCCGCGGGAATCAGCCCCTGGCTCCAAGACAGGGCCACGACGTCCAGGCCGAGCGACACCGCCGAGAACAGCGTGACCGCGGCGAGCTTGCCTGCGATCAAGGCGGCGCGCGGCACTGCCGTGGTAAGCAAGGGCTCAAGCGAGCCACGTTCGCGCTCGCCGGCGGTGGCGTCTATCGCCAGATAGAAGGCGCCGATGACGGCGGCAAACAGAAAGAAGTAGGGGATGAAGGCCAGCAGCATCCCGGCGCGCGCTTCCGGCGTGGACACATCCACGGTCTCGACCGCGAGCGGCGTAGCGGCGCGCGGGTCCACGCCGCGTGCCAACAGGCGCAAGACGCTGATTTCACGGCCGTAGCCCTGGAGCAATTCGCGTGCGCGGCTGACATTTTTCTGCGCCGACTGTTTCGCCTGATCCATCACCAGTTGCAGCGTCGCTGGTTGGCCGGCGGTGAACTCGGCACTGTAGTCCTCGGGAATCACCAGCACCACGTCCGCTTTGCCGTCCTTCACCGCCTGGCGCGGATCCGCCGGGGCCGGTTCGATCTCGGTGTTGTGCTGCTGCAGATACTCGATCAGATGGGGGGCGTACTCGGCACCGGCCACCGGCAGTTTGAGCGGTTGATTGAGGTTGGCGATCTGCTGGTTCACGGCCACATTCATGATGGCCACGTAGAAGATCGGCCCGAACAGCGGCCCGAATACCAGTACCGTCAGCAGCGTGCGCCGGTCGCGCAGATTGTCCACGACTTCCTTGCGGAACACGGTCCAGAGTTTGCGCATCATGCGGAGGCTCCGCTTTCGCCCACGGCTTTGACGAAGGCTTCTTCGAGATCCGTTTCGCCCGTCTGGCGGCGGATGTCCTCGGGCGTGCCCTGGGCGACGATGCGGCCGTGCGCGATGATCACGATGGCGTCGCACAATTGCGCGACTTCCTGCATCACGTGGCTGGAGAACAGCACGCAGTGGCCCTGGTCGCGCAGCCGCCGGATGGTGGCGCGCAGCGCACGCGTGGCCATCACGTCCAGGCCGTTGGTGGGCTCATCCAGCGCCAGGTTCCTGGGCTTGTGCACCAGGGCGCGCGCCAGCGCCACCTTGATGCGCTGCCCCTGGGAAAAGCCTTTGGCCGGGCGCTCGGCAAACTCCCGCATTTCGAGCAGCTCCACCAGCTCGTCAATGCGGGCGTCCAGCATGCGGCCGGCGAGGCCGTTGAGTTCGCCGTAGTAGCGGATGTTCTCGCGTGCCGTGAGCCGCGGATACAGGCCGCTGGCATGCGGCAGCACGCCGAGCTTGAGGCGTGCGGCCAAAGGCGCGTCGCGCACGTCGCTGCCGTCCACGCGCACCGTACCCGCGTCCGGCTTGAGCACGGTGGACAGAATGCGCAGCGTGGTGGATTTGCCGGCGCCGTTCGGGCCGAGCAGTCCGGTGATGCGGCTATCGGCCACGCGGAAGCTCACGCCGTTCACGGCCTGCACCGCACCGAAGCGCTTGTGGATGTCCTCGACTTCGATCATGGTCCGGGCCCGGTGAAACTGGTAAAGAACGGAAACGGTTTGATTTTCCCGACGCAGGCGCTATCCAGGTTTTTCACCGACGCCTGTTGCACGAAATCGGCCATGAGCTGCGGCACGCAGCCGCGCCAGGCATTGCCATGTCCCTGGCCCGGGACCACCAGCGACAGGCTGTTCGACAGGGTCTGGGCCGCGTGCGCGGCATTCGCGGGCGGGGTAATGGGATCGTCGGCACCGGAGAGCAACAGTACCGGCTGATTCGATACCACAGGCTTTTTGAAGTCCGGCTCCATCACCCCGCGTGGCCAATGCTTACAGCTTTCGCTGAGCAGCGTGAGCGGCGCGGCGCCAAGATAGGTATCGGCCGCCGCCTTCTGTGCGGCATCGCCTGCGGGATAGAACGGCACGTCTTCGGTGCACAGCACCGCGGCGTGCATGCCCACGGCCACGGCGCCGCTCAACTGTCCGCTCAGGTATTGGGCGTTGGCCAGCAGCGGCGTGTAATCGTGGGTCACAGAGGCTTGGTGAATCAGCAGCGGCAAGAGCGCCGCGGTGTCGCTCAGATAGCTCAGCAACTGTACGGCGCCGGCCGCGGTTTCCCAGTTCAGCGTCTGGGTGAGCGGCGCGCCGGTCAACGGGTCGCGCAAACTCACGCTCACCGGGCTTTGCTTGAGCTCGTGCTCGAGTTGCATGAATGTCGCGGGCAGGTCGGGAAACGCCTGATGACAGGCGCTCTCGGCCGCGCACCGCTGAAAGATTTTATCCAGGGCCTGCTGCGCCGCCTGCGGAGCCGTTTCCCCGACGTTCCAGTCGGGCGGCACCACGCCGTCCAGGATTACGCTGCGCACGTGTTGCGGATATTCCCGCAGATATTCCAGCGCCACGCGCGTACCGTAGGAAATGCCGTATAGATTGATTTCCGTGTAGCCTAGTGCGGCACGTACGGCGTCCAGATCCTTAACCGCAACGGTGGTCGTGTAGTAACGCGGATCGCCTGGCAACTGTTTGAGGCAGGTTTCGGTCTGGCGCTGAATTTCAGCCGGCGAGGGTGACGCCACGGTATTCGGGCCGGACGGGCAGTCGAGCGCATTGGACTGGCCGGTGCCGCGCTGGTCCACGAGCACGATGGCGCGGCTCGCGCGGATGCGCTCGAAGGCCGCGGCTTCCTGCACGTAGGCCTGAGTCGAGGCTTCGCCCGGCCCGCCGGCTATGAAGAACAACGGGTCCGGCGCCGGATCGCCGGTGCGTGCCTTGAGCACGGCGATGTGCAAGTGGATTTGTTTGCCGGCGGGCTTGGCCCGGTCTTCAGGCACCGTGAGCGTGGTGCACTGCGCCTGCATGTGCAGCGCCGAATCCGGCATGCCGATCTGGCAGGGTGTGAAGCCCGGATGCGCTGTGACCAGCGCCGGGCTGCTCCAGGCCCGAGTGGTTATGACCATGAGCAACAGGACCAGTGCGTACACCACTTTCAGCTTGTTCATTGTGGTTCTGGCCCCGCGATTCCAGCCGGCATCTTCTGCAAATCGGAGCAACAATTCCAGGGGCGGTTCTGCGGATGCCGTAATCGGCCGACGGTGTGGGTTTGGTTGGTGCGCATGAAAACGCTAGAATTCGCGCTCATTTATGAGGCTGGCCTGTGGATTTTCCCAAGCAATTCGACGTAATCGTGGTGGGCGGCGGCCATGCCGGCACCGAAGCGGCACTCGCCGCGGCGCGCATGGGCTGCGCCACGCTGCTGCTTACCCACAATGTCGAAACGCTCGGCCAGATGAGCTGCAATCCGGCCATCGGCGGCATCGGCAAGGGGCATCTCGCCAAGGAAATTGACGCGCTCGGCGGCGCCATGGCGCGCGCTACCGACACGGCCGGCATCCAGTTCCGCATCCTGAACGCGAGCAAAGGCCCGGCGGTGCGCGCCACGCGCGCCCAAGCGGACCGCGTTTTGTACAGACAAGCCATCCGCAGTCTTATCGAAAATCAACCGAATCTGGTGCTGTTCCAACAAGCCTGCGATGACTTGATCGTAGAGGGCGAACGCGTCACTGGCGTGGTCACGCAGATGGGTCTGCGTTTTCTTGCGCCCACCGTGGTGCTCACGGTGGGGACATTCTTGGGCGGACGCATTCATGTCGGGTTGTCCAATTACGAAGGCGGGCGCGCCGGCGATCCGCCGGCCAATCGGCTCGCCAAGCGCCTGCGCGAGCTGCCGTTCCGCGTGGGGCGGCTCAAGACCGGCACGCCGCCGCGCATTGACGGTCGCAGCATCAACTATGCAGGTCTGGCCGTGCAGGCGGGCGACGAGCCGACGCCGGTATTTTCTTTCATGGCCACCCGTGCCGAACATCCGCGCCAAGTGGTCTGTCACATCACCCACACCAATGCGCGTACCCACGAGATCATCCGTGCGGGCCTCGATCGCTCACCCATGTACACCGGGGTCATCGAGGGCGTGGGGCCGCGCTATTGCCCGTCGGTGGAGGACAAGGTGATGCGCTTCGCCGACAAGGACCACCACCAGATTTTCATCGAGCCCGAAGGCCTCGATACTCACGAGGTGTATCCCAACGGCATTTCCACGAGTCTGCCCTTCGACGTGCAGTACGCGCTGGTGCGCTCGATCGCGGGCTTTGAAAACGCACATGTCACCCGGCCGGGTTACGCCATCGAGTACGACTATTTCGATCCGCGCGATCTCAAGTACACGCTGGAAACCAAATATATCAACGGCCTGTACTTTGCCGGCCAGATCAATGGCACCACCGGCTACGAGGAAGCGGCGGCGCAGGGTCTGCTCGCCGGAATCAACGCCGCGTTGCAGGTGCAGGAGCGTGAGCCATGGTGGCCGGGACGCGAGCAGGCCTATCTCGGAGTGCTGGTGGACGATCTCATCACTCGCGGCGCGCCCGAGCCTTACCGCATGTTCACCAGCCGCGCCGAGCACCGTCTGATGCTGCGCGAGGACAACGCCGATCTGCGCCTGACGGACATTGGCCGCAAGCTGGGACTGGTGGATGAGGTGCGCTGGGCAAGATTCTCGGAAAAGCGTGAGGCCATCGAACGCGAAACCACGCGCCTGCAAGGCATTGTGCTGCACCCCGCCGACATCGCCGAGGATGATGCGACTGCAATGTTCGGTGGGCCGCTGGCACGCGAGACCCACGCGCTGGAATTGCTGCGTCGGCCGGAAATGAATTACGCCAAACTCACCTCACTCGCGCCCGTGGGCGACGCCAATGTCGCAGCGGAAGTGGCGGAGCAGGTGGAGATTTCCGTGCGTTACGCCGGCTACATCGTGCGCCAGCAGCAAGAAGTGGCGCGCGCGCGCCGCCAGGAAGAAACGCCGCTGGCGGTGGACTTCGATTTCAACGCGGTGCACGGACTGTCGAATGAAGTGCGTCAGAAACTCACTCAGGTCCGGCCGCAGACCCTCGGCCAGGCGGCACGCATCCCGGGCGTCACGCCGGCGGCGATTTCGATTCTCCTGGTGCACCTCAAAAAGCGCAGCGCGAAACTGCGCAAGAGCGCCTGATACACAGTCGGAACGCACGCACAACATGAAACTCATTGACCGCGCGCTGGTGGCGCAATTGCATGACCAAGCGCTCGCCTCATCGCGCTTGCGCACGCATCACAATCTGCACGCCACGCACGCGGAACCCATTCATCGCATGTGCATGGCGATGGAGCCAGGCACCTACATCCGGCCGCACCGCCATCCCGACAAGTGGGAACTGCTGCTGATCGTCTGTGGGGAAATGCTGGTGCTCACCTTCGATGAGGTGGGTAAGGTGTTGACTCGCACGCTGCTCTCGGCCGGCGGGCAAACCTATGGCGTGGAAAGCCCGGCCGGCACCTGGCACGCGGTCGCGACCCTCGCGCCCTCGACCGTGGTGTTCGAGTGCAAGGCCGGACCCTATGTCCCGACACCGGAGCAGGATTTTGCCGCCTGGGCGCCGCCCGAAGGCCACGCGCGTGCGGCAGAATTCGAGCGCTGGTACAAAACCGCGCAACCCGGCGACCGGCCGGCGGCTTTCCCCTGATGCCCGCCCGCCTCAAGAGGCGCCGCTGCCCCTGGCCGGGGATGGAAAACGATCCGCTGTATCGCGCCTACCATGACATGGAATGGGGCGTGCCGGTCCACGATGAGCGCCGCTGGTTCGAGTTCCTGATACTGGAAGGCGCGCAGGCGGGCCTGAGCTGGGCCACGATTCTGCACAAGCGCGCAAATTACCGCAAGGCTTTCGCCAGGTTCGATCCCAAAAAAGTCGCACGCTTCAGCGCGCGCGATGTGCGGCGGTTGCTGCACGATGCCGGCATCGTGCGTAACCGGCTGAAGATCAACGCCGCGATCATCAATGCGCGCGCGTTTCTCGCGGTACAAAAAGAATTCGGCAGTTTCGATCGTTACATCTGGCGGTTCGTGAACGGCAAGCCGCGGCGCAACCGCCGCCGCGGTCAGGTGCCGGCGCGCACGCGGATCTCCAATGCCATGAGCCGGGACCTGAAAGATCGCGGCTTCAAGTTCGTGGGCAGCACCATCTGCTATGCGTTCATGCAGGCGACCGGCCTGGTGGACGACCACCTGACCGGATGCTTCCGTCACGGCGCGCGCCGCTGAGCGGAGCGCGCTCGTGGCGCACGCTATAATCGCCGCCTCCTTCACGCCGGCCTGATTCGAACGCGCCATGTCCGCGGCCCTGATGGTGATCATCGTTCTGCTGGGCGGCATCGCGGCCGGCGCACTCGGCTCGATTACCGGGCTCGGCGGTGGCATGGTGATCGTGCCTTTGTTGACACTCGGCTTCCACCTGCCCATTCCGCAAGCCGTGGGGGTTAGCCTGCTGGGTGTCATTGCTACCTCGACCGGGGCGGCACCGCGCTTCGTCGGCACCGGCATGAACAACGTGCGCGCCGGCCTGTTCCTGCAAATGGCCGCGTCGTCCGGTGCGCTGCTGGGTGCCTATGCCGCGCACCTGTTGCCGACTCCAGTGTTGTTCATCGTGTTTGGCCTGGTGCTGTTATTTGCCTGCGTCATGTCTTTCAAGTCCTCGCATAGTGACGAGACTGGCGCGCCGGCGAGTTCGCCGCTGGCGCTGAAACTGCGGCTCAACAGCAAATACGAGCAGCAGGGCGAATGGGTGCATTATCACGTGACCCGCGTGCTCCCGGGTTTCGGAGTGATGGTGGGCGCGGGGTTCCTCTCGGCGCTGCTCGGCATCGGCTCCGGGGCCTTCAAGGTGCTGGCCATGGACAAGCTCATGAAAATGCCGTTTCGCGTGTCTACCGCCACGTCCAATTTCATGATCGGCATGACCGCCGCCACCAGTGCCGGGTTCTATCTCACCCACGGCGATATATCGCCATTGCTTGGCGGTACGGTAGTACTGGGTGTGTTGGTCGGCTCCTACGCCGGGGCGCACTGGCTTGCCACCTTGCGCGTCAAGACGCTGCGGCACGTGTTCACCGTGGTGCTGCTGCTGGTGGCCTTGCAAATGCTGCTCAAGGGCTTGGGGGTGTCGCTGTGAGCGACCTCGCGCGCGAACGCCAGTTCCTGGCGCGGTTGATTCTGCGCACCAGCATCAGCCTGTGCCTGTTGCTGATCATCATCGGGCTCGCGATTTTCTTTGCGCGCGGCGGCATGCACCTGCCGGTCAATCCCAGCGGAAAATTTTCCGCAATCATCGGGCACGCGCTGCACACCGGTGCCGGTCTGCATGCCGGTGCTTTCCTGATTGCCGGCATTGTGGTGCTGCTGCTCACGCCCATCGCGCGGCTGTTGAGTGGCGTGGCCATGAGCGCGCGCGCGCGCGATGGTTTGTACGTGGCGATCGGCCTGATCGTGCTGGCCTTGCTCGTGGCGGGGTTGTTGATCGGCCAGGCGACGGCCTGACCCGGCGCGCGGCGCGCGATCTCAGGAGACGAGATTCGGTTTGTTGTCGACCGGCGCGGGACTGCGGCTTTTGATGAGCACGCTGGCGCAGTATCAGATGCAGTAGCCGGCCATACAGGCGTGCGGATTCTCGCGCTTTTCACTTATCGTCTTGCTACATAACTCCCCACCGCTGCGGTTCCAGCACGGACGGCAACGGGAGCGCGGGCCGTCTCATATTTTAACCGAGTGACATGCTGATTATGTTTGCGGTACAAGCATAGGCGCACTTTTTCGCTCGCGCCGCCTGCGGCTGTTCGACAGCTACAAAGGAGGGCGCGACATAACAGTGGGAGACAACCATGCCCGGTGTGCACCTGTTGACCCTGTGGTCCAGCTCGCCAACTCTGTCCATCATTGTATGGCTGGTGCTGCTGGTGATTGTTCTGTACGTAGCGCGCACGCCCGCGCACCGCTTTCTGCAGTCCTTGAGTCGCCTGCTGTATCGCAGCCTGCGGCTGATGGCTCAGGGGATGATGCGCGCCGAGATGCGGCTGACTGAGCGCAATCGTGAAGTCATGCTGGCGCAGGCGCGCGAACACCAAGTGCAGAAAGTGCAGCGCGAATTCGTGCGCGTCGCTACTTACGTCAATCGCGACCTGAGCGCTTACCCCGCGCTCAACCGCCAGTTGAGTGAGCTGGCGACGCGTGTGGAGGAGGACTTCCAGCGCTCCAGCGAGGTGCCACCCACGCCGCAGCCGTGGGTGGATGCCATCAATACCATCGCCCGGATTCCAGCGAGCAGCGATCCGGCGGTGAGCGCGATACTGAAAAGCACCCAGGAAGTTCTGGACCGCACCAGCAAGGACGTGACCAGTACCTACCGCAAGGCCACCGGCAAGCGCCACGAGCTGCTGCAGCACACGCTGCCGCTGTGGCGTTACATGAACCAGAAGCTGGAAGCCTTGGAAAAGATCTTTTCCGGATTCGGCGAACGTACCCAGAAGATTGACAATCAGATTGACCGCCTGGAGCAGATCCTGGCGGGTACCGACAAGGTGGAGGAGACGCTGAAATCCTCGGCGCTCACCCAGTTTGTGATCGCCGCACTGCTACTTGCAGTTACCGTCATCGGCGGCATCATCAATTTCAATCTCATTGCCATGCCCATGTCCGAGATGGTCGGCGGCGCGAGCTACATCGGGCCGTTCAGGGCCTCGAACGTGGCCGCTCTGATGCTGCTGGCCATGGAGCTCTCCACCGGCGTGTTCCTGATGGATGCCCTGCGGTTCACGCACCTGTTTCCGGTGATCGGCACCATGGATGACAAGATCCGCCGGCGCATCGTGGCGCTGATGCTGGTCTTTCTGCTGGTGCTCGCGGTCATCGAAGCGAGCCTGGGCTTCATGCGCAACATTCTCGCGGCCGACCGCGAGGCGCTCATCCAGCAGCTCGCCGGCGGCGCGGTGCCTGTGAGCGCGGCATTCCAGTACCGCTGGATGCCGTCGTTGGCGCAGATGGTGCTCGGCTTTATCCTGCCGTTCCTGCTCGCTTGGGCCGCGATCCCGCTGGAGATGTTCGTGCATTCGGGGCGCACGGTCGCAGGGCTGACGTTGGCTTCGCTGCTGCGGCTGGGGGCCTTCGGCCTGCGTCTTCTCGGCACCCTGCTGGACGCGTTGGGGCGGATTCTGGTGACGTTTTACGACACCTTGGTATCGCCCCTGCTGCTCGCGGAGCGCTGGATCCGAGGTCTGCGCGCCGGACGTGCGGCCGGCAAGCGTGCCGTCTGAGGGCTTCGCCGTGCGCCGTCTGCTGGTCCTGATGTCCGTGGTGGTGTTGCTGGTATCCGCCGCGGCCTGCAGTGAGGTAGGTGGGAGACATGCGCGCGATGTTTACGTGCTGCTGGACGTGTCCGGCAGCTACAACGCAAAACTCGATGCCGCCAACCCCGCGATCAACTACCTGCTGGCCACGCTGGTAAGCGGTGACACACTCACAGTGGCGCGCATCAACAGTGGCAGTTTCACCGAGAAGGACATCATTGGCAAAGTGACCTTCGACGACCGGCCCTCGGTGGCGAACGAGCAGAAGCGCGCCTTTCGCCAGCGGTTGGATCAGTTCTTCCGCGATCGGCACGCGAGCGGCTATACCGACATCAGCGGTGCGATGCTGCAGGCCGCAGAGGATCTCCAGGCGAGTAACGCCGGCCGGCGCTACATCGTGATTTTTTCTGATCTCGCCGAGGACCTGCCGCACGGCTATGTGCGCAAGACGCGCTTGCCGCTTGCCGGCGTGCAGGTGATCGCGCTGGAGGTCGCGAAGTTGCCGACCGATAACGTTAATCCGCAGCAGTACGTGGACCGGCTGGCCCACTGGCAGAAGCTCGTAACCCGTTATGGAGGCATTTGGCAGGTGCTGAACGACCCCGCCAACCTCAGCAAAGTGTTCAACGATTAAGCTTGCATTTTCGCCGGGGCGGCACCTGGCGTTTGCTGGTTTACGGTGACATACCTTTGAGGGGGAATGCCGCTGTCGCTGGCTTTGTCAGCTGAGGAGTTTCGGCTTGTCATCGTCCTGTGCGATCTGCGCTTCCCGGCTCCTGATGATCACCAGCACGTAGTAGCAGATGTAATAGCCGGCCAGCAGAAAATACAGCCCCACCGTCATCGGGCTGTGCTGGTAGGCGGCAAAGGGATTTGACTGCAGCTGCGGATTTTGTACGGCTTGCTGCACGGCGTGGTGCGCCAGCGAATAGATCACAATGAAGCGGTAAATCAGGCGGCCAAGAAACAGCGCCACCACGATCATGCCGATGTAACCGTTAGGTGTGTAAAAGCGCCCGTCAGCGGTGCTTCCGAATTTGGTATGCGCGAGCGCCCACAAACCCAGGGCGATGCCGATCACCGCGCCGCCGGCCGCTGCGGCATCACTCTGCAGGCTGCGGAACGGAGAAGCCAGCACCACCACGCATATGATGGCCAGCACCACGATGCGGAGAATCATGCGTTTCGGACGCAGCTTTTGGCGACCAAGGTTGCGCCGGAAGCGCCGATACAGGATGAACAATATTGCGGCCGCAATCAGCAGCGTGAAACCGATATTGGAAGCGTCCAAGTGCATGGTGGTCCTATTGGTGCGGCGCGCACTCTAGCATGCGCGCGGATGTTCAGGTACGCGGCAGCGCGAGCTTCGCCATCACCATATCGGCAAGCGCGCGGATGTGCGCCGGCCGGTCGTTGAGCGCCGGAATGTAACGCAGCTCGCGCCCGCCCGCGGCGCGGAAGGATTGCGCGTAGCGCAACTCGATTTCCTCCAGCGTCTCGAGGCAGTCGGCTGCGAATCCCGGACAAATCACGTCCACGGTCGTGACGCCCTGGGCGGCGAGCTTTTTGAGCGTGTCTTCGGTATACGGTTCAAGCCAGTGCGCGCGGCCAAACCGCGACTGGAACACCAGTTGCCATTGATCCGGGGCGAGCTGCAGACGCCCGGCTAGAAATTGCGCGGTCCGCTCGCACTGCGCGCGGTAGGGATCCCCGCGGCCCGTCATGTGCACCGGGATACCGTGAAAGGAAATCAGGAGTTTTTCGCCGCGACCGTGCGACTCCCAAAATTCACGTACGCTGCCCTCCAGCGCCGCGAGGTAACCGGGGTGGGCGTAATAATCCTGAATGACATCCAGCGGCTTGCCGGCAAGGCGCGTGAACACGGCCATGGTGGAGCCGAGCGTGGCGCGTGAATATTGCGGGTAGAGCGGCAGTGCGACGATGCGCGCAACTCCAGCGGTTCCGAGCTCGGCGTGCGCATCGGCCAGCGAAGGCCGGCCATAGCGCATGCCGAGCGCGAGCGGCATCTCTGCTCCCGTGCGCGTGGCCAGCTCTCGCTTAAGCGCCGCGGCAATGGCCCGGCTGTGGACAAGGAGCGGCGAACCCGCGTCGGTCCAGATGCGCGCGTAGGCTTCGGCGGAATGCTTCGGCCGCGTGCGCAGTACCAGGCCATGCAGGATCGGCCACCACAGCAGGCGTGGCAGGTCCACCACGCAGGGATCCGAGAGAAATTCCCCGAGATAGCGCCGCAGAGCCGCCGGCGTGGGGGCGTCGGGCGTTCCCAGATTGGCGAGCAGCACGCCGGTGGCGACCCCGTTCGGGGGCGGTGAACGCGTTGGCATGACCTTGGGCATGCGCTATCTTACGGGGCCGCCCTACTGCTGGGAATGCGCAAACCAGCGCACGTTTCACGCGCGTTCCACCTGGCCGCAACTTGCGCGTACCACGAGCGACGGCGTAGGTTAACCGGCGTGGGCGTTTGGGGTCCGCACACTCAACCAAAACCAGGGAGCACATCCATGTCCATGCTCAAGGATTTCCAGGCTTTTGTGATGCGCGGCAATGTCGTGGACATGGCCGTCGGCATCGTCATCGGCGCGGCTTTCGGCGCCATCGTCAAGTCGCTGGTGGACGACGTGATCATGCCCCCCATCGGTCTGGCGCTCGGCAACGTGGACTTCTCCAACCTGTTCGTCGTGCTCAAGGACGGCGCCAAGTCGGCAGCGCCCTACGCCACCATCGCGCAGGCGCATGCGGCCGGCGCGGTCACGCTCAACTACGGCCAGTTCATCAACACCATCATCACATTCATCATCATTGCGATCGCCATGTTCATCGTCATCAAGGCGATGATGGGTGCGCAGAGCCGGCTGGTGAAACCGGCGGTTGCAGCGCCGACCACCAAGGAATGCCCGCAGTGCTGCTCCACTATCAACATCAAGGCCAAACGCTGCCCGAATTGCACGTCGAACATTTGACTTGATTCGCAGTTGAACGCCCGCCATACGTTTGGGCGACAGCAGCGGCTGTCCGCCGGGCTATTCCTTGCCGCTAGGGGTTGAAAACCTGAGTTTCCCGGTCTGGCGTGCAATCATCCGGCGCAGCCGGTCGAGTTGCTGCTGCAAGTTCCGGTAAGCGCTGTCGTCCAATGCGCCATAACCCGCCAGTTTGAGCGCGTGAATTCCTGCAATTCCACCGCGGCGAATTCCAGATGGGTGCCGATGCTCCAGCGTACCGACAGCGGCTGCGCGCGCTGGTGTAGATTGAGACCGGTACTCATGGCGAGTATTTCGGCGCGCAATGTGTCGATGAAAGCCTGCAGTTCCGTGCGCTCGCCGGCCGCAAGATCCGCGGGCAGCGGCTGAAACAGCGGCGTATTCTCCTGCAACAGCTGCTCGATGGTTTCCAGATGATGATTGGTTTCCGAAAGCACGCTCAACAGGTAGCGTTTCTGGCCGGCGTTGAGTTCGCGTATCGCTTGCATACGCCGCTTGCCGCACGGCCCATCAGGGGGTGCGGCAGCGCACCGGCCAGGAGATCAGATGCCCGGAGGGAATGAGATCGCCCAGCGCCGCCAGTGCCTGTTCCACGACTTCCGGCGCGTCGAAAAACTCGACCACCAGCGGCAGTTTGACCGTGAGCCGCAGCAAATCCGCCGAGTGCACTTGACCCTTGGAGCCGAATCCCGCAATGCCGCGGAATACCGTAACTCCATGAACGCGGTGCTGATCGTGGAGTATCTTCATGATTTCGCCCAGCAGGTTATGCTTGCCGACGTGATCGGCTTCGCTCAGGTAAATGCGCACCAGCAGCATGTCTTTGTTCATGACCGCACCCCGAGTCAAAGACTGCGGCCAATGTAGGCTCCCATGAACGCCGCGGTCAACCCGAGCACCACAGACAATGCCACGTACAGTACGGCGCGCGCGGTTTCTCCGTTCTCGATCAGCAACAGTGACTCCATGGCGAAGGTGGAGAATGTCGTGAAACCGCCCAAACCGCCGGTGATGATCGCGGCGCGCATCGCCGGGCTGACATTCAGGCGCTCGAGGGTGGCGAAGAACAGAAATCCAACGAGCAAGCAGCCCAGCACGTTGATCACGAGCGTGGCCAGTGGGAAGTCGCGTCCGTAAACTGTCTGTACGGCCTGGGTCACGCCCAGCCGCGCGCAGCAGCCGATTGCCCCGCCCACCGCCACGGCCACGTAAGTCCACAGTACGGAATTCATGACGGACCGTCCTGGTCACGGTTGGATTGATCGGCTGTATCGCCGCGAACATTACTTGCTGGATTAAGATATACCTTGCGGCAGGCCATAAAAAAACTCCTCTGAACTCGTTCTGGGTCCAGTAGGAGTCATTAGCCTTTGAGGGCGGTTGGGGGCGAACTCCATCGCCGCGATTGCGGGACTAGTAGAGCATGACGAAATCGCGTGGTCAATCGGCTTGCCGCGCCGCTCGTCGGAGCGCTGACCGCGTGGGTCGAACCTTCCGGGAGGATTGGAGCTAACGCTCGAGAATCGCGGTCACGCCCATGCCGCCGCCGGTGCAAATCGAGATCAGCCCACGACCTTTGCCTTTCTGCGCGAGCAGTTTCGCGAGGCCCGCGAGGATGCGTCCGCCGGTGGCGCCGAAGGGATGGCCGAGCGCCACGCTGCCGCCCTTGATGTTCAACTTGCTGCGATCAATGGAGCCGAGCGGTTGATTGCGGCCGAGACGCGTGCGGCAATACTCCGCCGATTCCCAGGCCTTCAAAGTACAAATCACCTGGGCAGCGAAGGCTTCATGGATTTCGTAGAAATCGAAGTCCTGGAGTTTCAGGCCGGCCCCGTCCAGCATCTTGGGCACGGCGTAGGTGGGCGCCATCAGCAAGCCCTCGTGATACGGGCTCGCCATGCCGGCGAAATCCACGCCCGCGACCGCGAAATGCGTTAGAAACGCCTGCACCGGGAAGCCGTGTGCCTTGGCCCAATCTTCGCTGGCGAGCAGCACCGCGGAGGCGCCATCGGTGAGCGGCGTGGAATTGCCGGCCGTGAGCGTGCCGCCGCCGGTCTTGTCGAACGCAGGCTTCAACTTGGCGAGTTTTTCCAGCGTGGTGTCGGGGCGCACGTTGTTGTCGTGGTCAATGCCATTGAACGGCGTAACCAGATCCTTGTAGAAACCTTCCTTCCAGGCCGCCGCGGCTTTTATGTGGCTGGAATACGCGAGTTCGTCCTGTTCTTTTTGCGTCAATTTCCATTCTTTCGCCATCAGCTCGCAATGCTGGCCCATGCTCAAGTGGGTGCGCGCCTCGGTGACCGCGGGAAAATGCGGTTTGAGGTCGCGCAAGCGCCAGCGCGCCATGATTTTCAGTCGTTGCCCCAGAGTCCTGGCGCGATTGAGATCCAGCAGCAATTGCTGGTAATGGCGGCCGAACACGATGGGCACGTCGCTCGCGGAGTCCACGCCCGCGGCGATGGCGGATTCGAGTTCACCGACCGCGATGCGTGTGCCGAGTTCGACCGCGGTGGAAAGCGAGGTGCCGCAGGCGCGGTCCAGATTGTGGCCCGGTGTGTGCGGATGCAGGCCGCTCGACAGTACCGCCTCGCGCGTCAGGCTCCAGTCGCGCGCGTGTTTCATGACCGCGCCCGCGGCCACGTCGCCGAGGGTCTCGCCCTTGAGGTGGTACTTGTCCACCAGCGCCTTGAGCGCGGCGGTCAGCATTTCCTGGTTGCCAAGCCGCATGTAATTGGTGTTGATGCGGCAGAAGGGGATGCGCATTCCGCCCAGAATGGCGATGGGACGCGGAAGTTTGATCATGGCGGGCTCCTGAACGGGAATGGCGCGCGACGCGAGTTGCGCCGCGGCTTTGAATTTGCTGTGTTCTATGATGCCACAGCTGCGCCGCGCGGGCGCGAGTTCAGTGTGCTCTGCTCACGCGGTAAAGCACGACGCCGTGCGCAGGAACCTCGGCGGAAATCATGACGCGAGTCTCGGAAACCTGCTTGCTCCACAAGTCTTTGAGCCGGTAGCGGCCCGGTCGCAGGCCGATGGCCATGATATTCACGCTGACTTTTTTCGCCTGTTCACCCTTGTTGAACAAGGCCACTGCGTGGTCGCCGTCGGCGAGCGGCCGCGACAGGATGTCCACCTTGCCAATTTGCTTCACAATCGATGCCTGGCGCCCGAGTGGATCCTGATCAATGGCGATCACGTCCCGATTCGACAGGATGGCAAGGGCAGCGGGCGAAAGTTTGGCGACGGCGGTGCTGATCAAAAGCGGCGAGGCCATCATGGCCCACAGACTGAACTGGGACTGTTGCTCGGTGAGGCTCATGCCGGGGTTGCCGACTTCCAGCATGTCGGCATCGTTCCAGCCGCCCGGGAACGCGTACTGCGCGAGCCCCACGTTGCCCTCGTAGTTCGCGACCACGCTTTTCCAGGCGTTGTAGATGTCGTCATCGGTGCGCCACAAATTGCACACCGAACCGATCCAGCTCATGACCTCGGCGAATTCCCGGGGTTTGCCGAACATATAGGCCGGCGGCGAACAACTGAACACGATGTCGCGCCCGGATTTCAACAGCGCCGCGCTCACTTCGCCATACACGAGATGTGCGACCTCGGAGAAATTCTTGCCGGGATATTTGTCGTCCGGCGCATAGCAGTAATCCAGTTTCAGGTAATCCACGCCCCAGGAGGCAAAGGTCTTCACGTCCTGCTCGATATGGCCGTACATGCCCGGCGCTTTCTGGCAAGTCATGTAGCCCGCGTCCTCGTAGATGCCGAACTTGAGTCCTTTCGAGTGGATGTAATCGCCCAGCCACCGCATGCCGTGGGGAAAGAGTTTCGGGTCGGCCACCAGATTGCCGGCGGCGTCGCGGTGCTTTTCCATCCAGCAGTCGTCAATGTTGACGTAGCGGTAACCGAGCTCCGCCAGACCGGTGCTCAACAGCGCGTTCGCGGTGTCCACGAACAGCTGTTCGTTGAGTTTGCATTCATAGTGCGCCCAGTTGTTGAAGCCCATGGGCGGCGTGAGCGCAAGACCGTTGTACGAGAGTGCGGGACGCGCTGCGCCGGCCGCGTACGCACCGCCGCACATGGCGAGGCCGGACAGAAAACAGGCCAGCATGAGAATGACCCGGGTGAGGGTGCGCATGGTGATGCCTCGGAAATGGGCGAATTGATGCAGTGTCGCGCCGCCACCGCGGGGGGTCAACGCTGCGGGTGCGACGCCGGCCCCCTGTTATGATGCGCGTCCTTTTTTGCCCGCAGCCGCCCGCGCGCCTGTTTCTCCGTGACCGAGTCGTTTGCTTCTTCAGTCGCTGCGCGCCCGTCGCGCTGGCCGGTGCTGCGCGCGGAAGCGCTGGCCACACTGACGCTTGCCGGGCCGCTGATCGTGCACAATCTGGCGCTGGTGGGCATGGCGCTTACCGATACCATCATGGCGGGGCTGCTGGGCGCACCCACGCTCGC
This sequence comes from Gammaproteobacteria bacterium, assembly GCA_035279405.1. Lineage (NCBI taxonomy): Bacteria > Pseudomonadati > Pseudomonadota > Gammaproteobacteria > Gammaproteobacteria bacterium. The sequence continues at coordinate 11,645 of DATEHU010000034.1, read as the reverse complement.
CGCGGTGGCGGTGGGCGCCAACGTGTGGGCGCCGGTTTTTCTGTTCGCGCTCGGTGTGCTCATGGCGCAATCGCCGACCACTGCGCACCTGTACGGTGCGGGCAAAGCGCGCGACATCGGCCACTATGCGCGCCAGATGCTGTGGCTGTCGCAAGTGCTCGGCTGGGGCGGATTTTTCCTGCTGCGCCACCTCGCGCCGTTCATGCGCGCCATCCACATCGAACCGGCGATCATTCCCAACGCCACGGCCTACCTCGACGCGCTCGCCTGGGGACTGCCGGGCCTGTGCCTGTATCAGGCGCTGCGTTTTACGAGCGAAGGCATTGGCCACACGCGGCCGATGCTCGCGATTGCGCTCGGTGCGCTCGCGGTGAACGGCGTGCTCGATTACATACTCATGTACGGCAAGCTGGGCCTGCCCGCGTTGGGCGCCGCCGGTTGTGGCTATGCCACCGCCGTCACCCAGTGGCTGATGTTTCTCGCCCTGCTAATTTATGTGCGCCGTCGCGCGCTCTACCGGCCGCTGGAAATCTTCGCGCGCTTCGAGTGGCCGCAATGGGTGGCACAGCGCGAACTCCTGTGGCTCGGCGTGCCGATCGCCGTCGGCATTTTCATGGAGTCGTCTTTGTTCGCGGGCGTCGGCCTGATGATGGGCACGCTCGGTACCGATATCGTGGCGGCGCACCAGATCGCGCTCAACTACGCCTCCTTCGTGTTCATGGTGCCGATGAGCATCGCGCTCGCGATTTCCGTGCGCGTCGGCCAGGCGCTCGGCCGTGGCGATGCGCACGGCGCGCGCCTCGCGGGTTTCGCCGGCATCGGCCTGTGCCTGTGCTTCGAGGTGCTGTCGGCCTTGAGCATGCTGCTCCTGCCGCACTACATCGTGGAGATCTATACGCGCGATGCCAACGTGGCGCGCATTGCCGCGAGTCTTTTGTATATCGGCGCCATTTTCCAGTTATCCGACGGTCTGCAGACCAGCGCCGCCGGAGCGCTGCGCGGCTACAAGGACACGCGCGTGCCCATGCTCATCACCATCGTGGCCTACTGGCTGGTGGGGTTCCCGCTCGCCTGGGCTTTCGGCATCCCGCTGCATCTTGGCCCGCAGATGATCTGGGCGGGCTTTATCGCCGGACTCAGTGTGGCGGCGATTCTGCTGCTGGCGCGCTACCTGCGCCTCAGCCGCGCGCCACTGCGGGCGCCGGCCTCAGGCTGAGCCTGCGGGTTTCACGCCGCTGACGATCGGCACGTGCCACACCGCGTAGCCATCGGGGCTGCGGATGCAGGCGATGATGTCATCAAAGCCCGCACGGGCCTCGGCTGTGCTCATGCCGGCCAGCTCCGCGACCGTGGAGGCGTAGCCGTCGGCCCAGGATTCAAAAATCCGCACCAGGACATCCCGCGGCACGCGCAGCGTGTCTATGGTGAGGTAGTTCACGCTGAGTGCCTGGATGCCGCGGATACGCAATTCATGCCATGCGCGCCGGCCGATTTGCGGATCCACGTGCATGTTTTTCGCAAATCCCGCCATGGCCCGATCCCAGAATGCATCAAGATCGCCGCGCGTCGGGAAGGCATGAATCATGCCGTAGTCTTCCACCAGCAAATGCAGACGTCCGCCGGGGCGGGTGACGCGGATCAATTCGCCAATGGCGCGCTCGGGCTCCGGCACGGTTTGCAGCATGTGGCGGCAGGCGACGCAGCCGAAGCTGCCATCGGGTAAATCCAGCGCGAAGGCATCGCCCTCGCGGAATTCAAGCCGTGGCGCGAGCGCCGCGTGATGCCGGTGCGCGTACTCGATTTGCTGCGGTAATACGTCAACGCCCAGAACCTGGGCGCGCGGGAACATTTGCGCGCAACGCCAGGTAAATTCGCCGGTGCCGCAGCCCACGTCCAGAATTTTGACGTCGGCCGGCAGCCCATAAGCGGAAATCAGTGTGCGCTCCTGCGGCCAGATGGCTTCGGTCTGGGCCGCCAGCGTGCGCACCATGGACTCATCGGTCATGTGCTGTTTTTGCGGATTGCGGTCGGTGGTCATGGCAATGTTTGAGTCAGGAATGATTTTGTGGGAGCGGTCGTCCCGACCGCGATTCAAGAGTATCGCGACGGGGACCGTCGCTCCCACAACCAGGGCGCCGATGTTAAAGCCTGCGCTTGCATGTCGCCAAGCCCTTCGTTAGCCTCACGCATCCTTTGTCTCCGCAACCAGGAGCATCCCGTGGCCCAGGGCAAACTGCGCAAAGACGCGGGCGTCATCGGCCTGCTGTTCGTGGGCGTGAGCACCATGATTGGTTCGGGTTGGCTGTTCGGACCGATGCACGCGGCCAAGGACGCCGGCCCCTTGAGCATCGGCTCCTGGGCGATTGCCGCGCTTGCGGTGGGACTCATCGCGCTGGTGTACGCGGAACTCGGGCCGATGTTCACCAAGAGCGGCGGGCTCATGTACATGAGCCTGATTACCCACGGCCGGCTGGTGGGGCGCATCTGGAGCTGGATCCTGTTCATGGCCTACGTTTCGATTGCGCCGGTGGAGGCCATGGCCGTGGTCACCTACGCCAATAATTACCTGCCCGGCCTGGTGCACCCCGCCACGAGTCTACTGACTCCGTTGGGTGTGATCGTGTCCATAGGCATATTGGGCGTGCTCACGATCCTGAATTTTCTGGTCCTGCGGCTGATTTTGCTGCTCAACAGCATTGCCACCTGGATCAAGGTGTGCGCGCCCATCGGCACCATCATCGTGCTGCTGATTTATTCGCATCATCCGGAAAATCTTTCCGTGCCGGCGCACGCCAGCGGCAACGTGGCCAACATGCTGACCGCGATTTCCACCGCCGGAGTGTTCTTCTCGCTGTTCGGCTTCAGCCAGGCGATCCAGCTCGCGGGCGAGACCGATAATCCGGCGCGCAACATCCCGATCTCGGTGATCGGCACCATCGTCATCGGCGGCATCATCTTCGTGCTGGTGCAATACGCATTCGTGGCGGCGGTGCCGCCGGCGCTGCTCGCCAAGGACGGCTGGGCGGGACTGAATTTCTCCGGCGACGCCGGTCCCATGGCGGGACTCGCGATCACGCTCGGCGCCGGTTTCTGGGGGCTGGCGCTGTACGCCGACGCGATTATTTCGCCGACCTTCTGCGGCTACATCTGGACCACGGCCACGGCGCGCATGCTGCTGGCATCGTCCGATGAAAAGTTTGCCGCACGTGGACTCCAGAAAATCAACCGCTACGGCGTGCCATGGGTGGCGCTGATTGTGGGCTTTCTCATCGGCCTGCTGTTCTTCTTTCCGTTCCCGTCCTGGCAAAAGCTCGTCGACTATGCGTCCTCCGCAACGGTGCTGTCCTACGGTCTGGGCTGCGTGGTGCTGCTGCAGATGCGCCGCGTCATGCCCGACACGCACCGGCCGTTCCGGCTGTGGTGGGCCTGGCTCATCACGCCGCTGGCGTTCATCGCTTCCAACTTCATTTTGTTCTGGACCGGTTTTTTCACCGTGAGTTTTCTGTTTGCCATCCTGGCGGCCGGCCTGGTGCTGTATCTGATCTTCAACGGCACGGAAGGGGCGCGCGATTGGCGTCACGCGCTGTGGCTGATTCCGTATTTCGGCGGCATGGAAATCCTGAGCTGGGTGGGCCCCGCCTCCATGGGCGGCACGGGGCTGCTCGACATTTACTGGGACATGCTCGCGATCGCGGTGTTGAGCCTCATCATCCTGTACATCGCGCTCGAGACCAGCGTGCCGGGGGCGCGTTCGCAGGAGTACTATGACGGCTTGCTGAAATCCGAGACCTGACGCGCACCCTGTTCGGGCCGGGAGTCTGCGGTGAACACCGCTGCGGTTTCCATGCACGCCGGCTCCGGCGTGCAACCCCATCCGTTTTACAGCCTGGCCGGCGCTGTGGTCGGCACTACATTGGTGTGCGCTTTTCTGCTGTGGGCATTTACCCATGCATCGCCGCAGAGCGTTGCGTCCAGATTGGTGGAACTGCATCTGGTCTCGACTCGGGAAGCGCCGGCCCGGCGCATCATCACCCGGACTGTTCCCCACCAAGTGCGTCCACTGAGGCATTCCGCCGTTGCCCGTCCGCCGATGCCCCGGCCGGTGCTGATTCCGGAATCCGGCCCGGTAAAGCCGGTCTCGCCATCGGCACGATTGGACCTGAGACTGCCGGGGATAACTTTCGCTCCGCCGTCCGTATCGGCCTTTGTTCCGCACGCGTTCAATCCGTATTCGGATCTGGAGAAGGCGATCCACACGCCGTCTCCGTTGCTCCCCACGCAGAATGGCGAGGCTTATCGCTCGGTGTACGGATATACGGTGGCCAAGTCCGGTGGTCGGTGTCTGGCACTGCAGACCATACAAGTGGGGCCTTCACCTTCGGCGCACGCCACGGTGGGGTTTGGGGTACCTTGCCCCGGAGAATACCGGCCGAGCATGGCGGATGAATTGAAAGCCTGGGCCGAAAAGCGCGCCCACCAACTCCACTTGCCGCCGGGATAATCAGCCGCGTGCCTTGAGTCCCACAGTATTAAGCGCGGTACCTTAAAGGGGCGGACTCGAAGATACGCTGGCATTAGGCGGCTCTGCGGGCACCGGACGGTCGGGCGGATCCTGCAAACGGACCCGGCTCAACGGCAGGCTCTGCGGATAGCGCGCTTGCAGAAAGGTGATGAGTTGTTCGCGCACCAGGCAGCGCAGATCCCAGGCATCGCCGCTATTCGCGGCACTCATGAGCGCCCGCAGTTCCATGGTCTGTGCCGTGGCATTCGTCACCTGCAGTCCCCATGCCTTGCGGTCCCACTGCTTGCTGGCTTCGAGTATCCGCAGCAGCTCGCGTCGCACGGGCTCGACCGGCAGGGTGTAATCCACGTACACATACACCGTCCCCAGGAGATCCGCGCTATGCCGCGTCCAGTTCTGGAACGGTTGCTCGATGAAGTACGAGAGCGGCACGATCAGCCGGCGTTCATCCCAGATGCGTACCACCACATAAGTGGTACGGATTTCTTCAATACGGCCCCACTCTCCCTGAACGATCACCACATCGTCCAGGCGGATGGGCTCGGTGAGCGCAACCTGCAAGCCGGCGAACAGGTTGGTGATGGCCGGACGCGCCGCGAGGCCTACCACCAGACCTGCGACACCCGCCGAGGCGAACAAGGTGGCGCCGAGCGCGCGCACCGACGGAAACGTCATGAGGATCAAGGCCAGGGCCACAACCACGATTAGTCCGGCGAAGATGCGGCGCAGCATCAGCGCCTGGGTGTGAACCTGGCGTGCGCGCAGGTTGTCAGTCACATTGAGACGGTAGCGCCGGGTCAGAAATTCGCGCCAGATGTCGAAGCCGCGTAGACAGGCCCAGGCGACTGCCGCGATCAACAGAATCTCGGCGGCGTGCAATAAGCCGCCCAAGAGTGCCGGCAGGTGCGCAAATGGCAGCGCCACCGCCGCGGCGATGACCGGAGCGGCGAGCAGCGCCGGTTCTCGCAGGCGCATCAGGGCCGCGGGCAGCGTGCGGTTGGGAAAGCGCGTAGCCGCCCGGCGCAGCAGGCCAAACCCGGCATAGCAGATGAGCAATCCAAGTGCCGCGGCCAGCACCGGCAGAGCGGGATAAAACGCGAATACGCTCATGAATGGATGTCCTGCATGCGATGTTACCTTTGCCGGCGCACTCAGCCCCGTGTCCCGCTCTCCAGGGCTTGCAGGAAACGGTCGGTCCAATGATGAATGGTGTTGTTGCTCAGGGCCTGCATGCAGGCACGCCAGCGCGCTTGACGTTCCGCCAACGGCATGCCAAGCGCGGCGCGCAGCGCCTCTGCCATGCCCTCGACGTCATAAGGATTCACGATCAGTGCCTCGGGCAGCTCGCGCGCGGCACCGGCCAGCGAGGAAAGCACCAGCACGCCGGGATCCTCCTCCGGCTGGGCGGCGACGTATTCCTTGGCCACCAGATTCATGCCATCGCGCAGCGGCGTCACCAGCCCGACATGGGCGAGCGACAAAAATCCCAAAACTGTGCTGCGCGCAAAACCGCGCGTCATGTAGCGCAGCGGTAACCAGTCGTATTGGGCAAAGCGTCCGAAGATGTCACCGGCAATGGCGTTGAGATCGCCGCGGATCTGGCGATACTCGGGAACCTCGGCACGCGACAGCGGCGCGATTTGCAGCAGCACGACCTTGCGGTGCAATTCGGGTGCTGTTTTCAGCAGCCGGCCGTAGGCGCGAAAACGCTCCGGCAGGCCTTTGCTGTAGTCCAGCCGGTCCACCCCGATGATGAGCCGCCGGCCCGAGAGGCTTTCCCGCAAACGCCGACCGTGGGCACTTACGCGCCCGGCGGCGGCGAGGCGCGCGACTTGCTGCACATCAATACCAATGGGGAACGCACCGATGCGTGTTTCATGGCCGGCGTGGCACGCACCTGTATCGCCAAGCTCGACCTCCGGGCAGAACAATTCCAGCGAGCGCCGGAAAGCGCCCACGTCGGCGTCGGTCTGGAAGCCGATCAAGTCACAAGCCAGTAGGTCACGCAGCAACTCGGTTTGCCCCGGGAGCGCGCGCAACAGCTCCGGCGGCGGAAACGGCACGTGCAGGAAAAAGCCGATGAGCTGTTGTGCGCCGGCTGCGCGCAGTTGCGCAGCCAGCGGCATCAGATGGTAATCGTGAATCCAAACACGGTCGTCCGGCTCCAGCAGTGGCAGCAGTTGCCGCGCTAAGCGCACGTTAACTTCCAGGTAACCGCGATGCTGGGCGCGGTTGTAGTGCAGCAGATTTAATCGGTGATGGCACAGCGGCCAGAGCGCGCGATTCGCGAAGCCGGCGTAGTACTGGTCAAATTCGAGTCGCGTCAACGCCGTGGTTACGTAACGGATTCCTCCGGCGCGTGCGGCAACACTGACGAGTTCTGGCTGCTCGCTGAGCCGCCCATCCCAGCCAAACCACAGGCCGCCGCGCTCACGCAACGCCGCGGTCAATCCGGTGGCCAATCCGCCTTGGTTGCCGGCATGCTTCCCGGGTAGGGCGACACGGTTGGAAACCACTACCAGGCGGCTCAAAACGCCTCCTCCCAAGAGGTGCTCAGGCGCAGCGCTGACTGGATGATGCCGACCATGCTGTAGGTCTGCGGGAAATTGCCCCAGAGCTCGCCGTTCGACGGGTCAATATGCTCGGACAAGAGTCCGAGGCGCGTGCGGTGCCCGAGCATCTTTTCGAAGATGGCGCGCGCTTCATCGCGTCGGCCGAGCGCAGCGAGCGCATTGCAATACCAGAAGCTGCAGAGCGTGAAGGCGTTGTGGGGCTTGCCGAAATCATCGGCGTGGGAATAGCGGAACACGTACTCGTCGTGGCGCAGTTCGCGGCCGATGCGTTCCACTGTGGCGACAAATCGTGGATCGCTCGCCGGCACCAGCCCGAGATCGGCGAGCAGCAAGAGGCTGGCGTCGAGTGCATCGCCATCGAGTACCGAGGAAAAACTCCGGGTCTTGTCATTCCAGGCGCGGGTCAGGATCACCTTGTGCAAGCGGTCGGCGTCCGCGCGCCATTTATGCGCGCGTTCGGCGAGCGCGAGGCGCCTGGCAATACGCGCCAGCCGGTCGCAGGCCGCCCAGCACATCACGCTTGAATACGTGCTCACGCTTTGTGCTTCGCGGCGTTCCCACAGGCCGGCATCCGGTTGGTCGTACAGGCGCAGGGCGATGTCGCCGTGGGTTTCCAGCCGGCGGAACAGCACCTCGTCGCCGGCCTGTTCGATGCGCGAATCGAAAAATCGCTGTGCCGCCGCCAGCACCACCGCGCCATACACGTCGTGCTGGTGCTGCTTCCAGGCATCGTTGCCGACACGCACCGGTACGCTGCCGCGAAAACCGTTGAAGGACGTGAGGCTGCGTTCCTCGAGTCGGGCTGCACCGCTCAGGCTGTACAGCGGCTGCAGGCGGTGGTGATCGGAGTGCGTAGCGATATTCTCGACGTAACGGATGAACTGTTCCATGGTGGCGGTGGCGCCCAAGCGGTTCAGCGCGTTCACCGCGAAGTAGCTGTCGCGCAACCAGCAATAGCGATAGTCCCAGTTGCGTGCGGCGCCGGTCATCTCCGGAATGGAAGACGTGACCGCCGCGAGGATCGCGCCGGTATCTTCGTATTCACTCAGCTTGAGCGTGATGGCGGCGCGGATCACCGCTTCCTGCCATTCGAAGGGCAGCCCCAGGTAGCGCACCCATTCACGCCAGTAGGCGGCGGTATCTTGCTCACAACGCCGCGTGAATTGAGCGACGTTCTCGCTCAGGCTCTCGTCCGGACCGAGCAGCAGCACGATTTCGCGGTCCAGCAGGAACGGCGTTTCCTCGGAAATTGCACTCAGCGACGCATCCGTCGTCAGGCGTATAACCTGCCCCGGCAAGAGGTAACGAATGTGATTGCTACCGGCCGTGGTATCCGGTACTTGTTTGCCATAGTCTCCGAGCGGCCGAAGCCGGACGGTGACGCTCGGCCGGCCGCTGACGGGCCGCAGCCGGCGTATCAGCATGGTCGGCCGGTAAATCCGGCTGTACTGTTTGAATCGCGGCGCGAAGTCCGTGATCTCGATTTCGGCACCGTTGCGGTCGCGCAGGCGCGTCGTAAGGATCGCGGTGTTGCGTTGGTAGTGCTGTGCCGACGACGCCAAACCCGCATGCAGCTCGATGGCGAACCGGCCGCGGCCCGGGTGATCTTTCGGGTCCAGCAGCGAACAGAACACCGGATCGGCGTCGAAGCGCGGCAGGCAGCACCACACTACCTCGGCGTGCTCATCCAGCAGCGCGCAAAATCCGCAGTTGCCGATGAGGCCTAGTTCCAGACTGTTCATTCGGTGATGGCCTCCGACACTGGGGTGTGCGCCAGCGCGGCCAGCCAGGCGCGCATTGCATGCGGGTCGGCCAGCCGGTAGCACGCGTTGCTCGCGCCGGCTCCCACCTTGATGCTGCAGCCGCCCAGTGCATTGATGAATCGGAAACCATCCTCGTCGGTAGCGTCATCGCCCGCGAACAGCGGCAGGCGTCCCGCAAACGGCGGCGCGTCCAGCATGCGGCGAATCGCGGTGTCTTTGCCGCACCCGGCCGGACGTACTTCGAGCACGCACTTGCCGTGTTGCAGCGTAAGCGCTGGGTGCACCGCGAGTGCCGCCGCCAGCGCTGCCGAAAGGTCGCGTGCACGCTCGGGCGCGCGCCGGAAATGCACGGCGAGCGTCAGACCCTTGTCTTCAAGCAGCAGGCGTGCGTCGCCGGCGGCGAGCTCCAGCACCTGCGGGCGCACGTCGTCGAGTTCCTCGAGATGCGCGTTGTATTTGCCGGTAGTACCCGCGGCATCACGCCATTCCGCACCATGCTGTCCGGCGGCGGCAAAGTGCTGCGGTGCAAACAGGCGATCAATTTCACCGAGCGGGCGTCCACTCACGAGCGCCAGGGCTCCGCCAAGCACTCCGCGCAGGCGCTCCAGCAACGCACCGACATTTGCGTCGGGGTGCACATCGGCAGGTGTTTCGGCCAGGGGCAGCAGGGTGCCGTCCACATCGAGAAACAGCGCCAGATGCGTGGGATCGTCGGGCAGGGTTTGCGGAAAGGTTGGCAATACGCACACCGGCGGAGAGTTTATTTGGGGAGCGGTCCGCCGCCCGCACGGTGCGGCAGACACAGGTATTATGCGGGCGGAGTCAAGTGATTGCAAAAAACATCGACTTCGGCTCCGCGCCACTCAGCTGCGCAGTCCCACGCCTTTGTTGAGCAGCCACAGGCTGAAGCAGAACAGGCCGAGGATGAACAGCAGGATGATGGCGTAGGCGGTGCCGATGCCGATGTCCGAGACGCCCAGGATGCCGTAACGGAAAGCATTCACCATGTAGAGGATGGGATCGAGCCTGGAGACGTTCTGCCAGAACACCGGCAGCAAATGGATGGAGTAGAACACCCCGCCCAGATAGGTGAGCGGCGTAAGGATGAAGGTGGGGATGATGGTCACATCGTCGAATTTTTTTGCGTAGATCGCATTGATGAGCCCGCCGAGGGAAAACAGCACGGCGGTGAGGATCACGACCGACACGGTGATCAGCGGGTGCACGAGGTGCAGGCGCGTGAAGAACAGCGCGATGATGGTGATGAGAATGGCCACGAGGATGCCGCGTACCACGCCGCCCATCATGTAACCCAGGATGATCATGTAATTCGGCAGCGGCGAGACCTGCAGTTCTTCGATGTAGTGACCGAACTTGGAGCCGAAGAACGACGACACCACGTTCACGTAGGAATTGTTGATGACCGACATCATGATGAGACCGGGGGCGATGTAGGCCATGTAGCTGTAGCCGCCCATCTCGCCCACGCGGCTGCCGATGAGGCCACCGAAAATTATGAAATACAGCGTCATGCTGATGGCCGGCGGCACCAGCGTCTGGATCCAGATGCGCAGCACGCGCACCACTTCTTTGATGACGATGGTCTGGAAGCCGATGTAGTTGGCGCGCAGTCTGGATGCGTACATAAATTCCTCTGGACCAGATACACCCCTCACTCTTGTCTCTCCCCTTTAGGGGAGAGAGGATAAAGTGTGGAAGCCAGATTGATTAGCCCTTGCCTTCCACCAGGCGCACGAACAATTCCTCCAGCCGGTTGACCTTGTTGCGCATGCTCAGCACCTGGACATCGTCCTTCGACAACAGCTCGAACAGCCCGTTGATGTTCTGGGATTTGCTGACTTCGACTTCGAGCGTGGTGTCGTCTACCTGGGTGACGGCGTAGCCGTCGAGCGGTGGCAGCTTGGCGAGCGGCGTGCGCAGGTTGAGCACGAAGGTCTCGGTGCGCAGTTTTTCCAGCAGCTCGCGCGTGCGGCCCTGCACGATGATCTCGCCGTGGTCGATGATGGCCACGCGCCGGCACAGGTTTTCGGCCTCTTCCAGATAGTGGGTGGTGAGGATGATGGTGATGCCTTCGTGGTTGATCTTTTTGAGGAACTCCCACATTGAGCGGCGGATTTCGATGTCCACGCCCGCCGTGGGCTCGTCCAGGATCAGGAGCAGGGGTTCGTGCACCAGCGCACGCGCGATCATCAGGCGGCGTTTCATGCCACCGGAAAGATTGCGGGAGATGTCGTCGTGCTTGTCCCACAGGGAAAGCTGGTTCAGGTATTTTTCCGCGCGCAGCTTGGCGAGCGTGCGGGGGATGCCGTAAAAGCCCGCCTGGTTCACCACGATGTCAAAGGGCTTCTCGAACTGGTTGAAATTGATTTCCTGCGGCACCAGGCCGATGCAGGACTTAGCGTGATCCATGTGGGTGTCAATGTCGTAATCGAACACCTTGACGGTGCCGGCGGTCTTGTTCACCAGCGAGGTGATGATGCCGATGGTGGTGGTCTTGCCGGCGCCGTTGGGGCCGAGCAGGGCGCAGAACTCGCCTTCCTCGACTTCGAAATCTATGCCCTTGAGGGCCTGTACGCCGTTGCTGTAGGTCTTGATCAGGTTCTGGATGGAGAGGGCTTTCATGCCTGGAGGGTGCGTATCTACGGGGGCGAAGATGATAGCACCAAAAAAGAAAAGGCCCGCGGTGTCGTCACCGCGGGCCTTGGATCGAGACAGATCCTAGGTGGTTACCACCCGGTTACGGGTGCTTGAGGCAGAACTGGAAGG